>JAFPWQ010000278.1 GCA_017394925.1 Synergistaceae bacterium | reverse complement strand
TTCACCGTATTGTGTCGGGACAAGTCCAACACGGACATCAACGGCTCTGTCTCCGAGTGTGATTCCTATTCTGCCGTCCTGAGGTGCCATATGCTCGGCTATATCCATTCGCGACATAACTTTTATGCGGCTCGTCAATGGTGCCTGATTTGAACGCGGAAGTCTCAGTCTGTCCTGAAGTACTCCGTCTATCCTGAATCTTATCAGCACTTCATCCTCGTACGGCTCAACATGAATATCCGTAGCTCTTTGCTTTAATGCGTCAACAAATAAGCCATTCACTAAGCGTATAACAGGAACATCTACACTATCACTCAAAATATCTTCACGGGTTAAATCATCAATGTCATCAATGCCCTCTATACCTTTTGCGGCTTCGTCGGCGGCAACACGGCGCAAATCATAAAGTGTATGAACTAAATCTCCCAGTTCTTTCTCATCGCGGATTTCTATATCAATCGGATAACCTAATGCTACTCCGAGCATCTGTGCTTTAGGCCATGAATCATAATTCACTGCTCCCACGATTAAAACGCCGTCTTCGATTCTTAACGGGACAATTTTAGCCTGCCTGAGAATGTCTAAGCTCATTCCTTCGGGCAATAGATTTGAGACTTCTTTAGCTTCCGGCAAGGGGGGAAGTTCGCTCACCGGCTTATTCTCATTCATGCTTTCAGTTACTTGTGCTTCTGCTGCTTCTGCTACTTCTGCTACTTCTGCAACTTCTGACATCTTAACGCCTCTTCAAACTCTTCTTGTATAACTCTCTGAATCTGGCATCTATATCTGCTTCTACAGGGCTGACATCAAGACTCACAAGCTCTTTTCTTGCGTAATCAGGCATTAAACCGGTCATGTTCAATTCATTATCTCCTGATATAAACTGATTCGTAAATCCTGATGCCCTCATTGTTACTCCGCGCATTTCCTGCGGCGACTCAATTATCGTAGGCGTAAGGAATATCACAAAATCTACTTTTTCTTTCTCCTTTGAGACTTTCTGAAATAAGCTCCCGATTAACGGTATATATGAAAGTCCCGGTGTACGTCTTCGCATTGAGCGTTCTGTTTCCTTTATCATTCCGCCGAGTATTATTGTCTCCCCATCTCCTACTACTACTGATGTATTCACTTCACGCTTTGACGTTATCGGTGTCGTTACTCCCGAAGGTGTCATTACGTCTTCAGTCGTCTGCTTTATGTCCATTGCTACGAGATTCCCTGAGCGTATATGAGGCGTTACCGTTAATGTCAGTCCCACGTCCTTGTATTCATAATTGCTCTGTACAGTGTTAACGTTCGCTAAATCTGACGTTGAGCCTTTCATGACCGGGATAACCTGACCGACCTGAAATGAACTCTCTTTATTGTCCAGGCACATTAAACGTGGCACTGAAAGTATATTTATAGCATTGTAACGTCTGAGCAAATCTACTGTCGCATACATCAATGACATCGCATGATAATTCGTCTGGCTGTAAGTCGAACCGTTACGGTCTAAGAGTTCTTCACGCTTGGACAAATCATTGAACCATGTCATAAACGTTGAAGGTATTGAACTTTCACCGAGAGACATATTGCCGCCGAGTAATAAATCATCCCACATCTGACCGCCTAATATAGACCAGTCTATGCCGTTGTTTTCCAGATTCGTAACGTTTATTTCAGCTATAAATCCCCTGAGTAAAATTTGCTTCGGCTGAACGTCAATTGCATCAAGTATAGGCACAAGAGAATCATATTGTCTCTGAGTGGCCGCAAATATTAAGCTGTTAGTCGCTACATCAGGTACAACTGTTGCAGGTAATTTCGCCGCGTCTGTTCCTAACATTACAGCCGTTGATGCAAGAACTTTACCAACCTGTTCTGCCGCCGCAGCCGCATCTATATTCTTGAGCCTGTAAATGTGAAAGTCGCCGATTTTTGAATCTACGTCCAAATCATGAACTATACGTGCTGCACGGTCTAATGCTGCTGCACTGCCTATCACGATTACTTTCTTGCTGGGTGCATCGGCTATTGCATTTAATCCCTGAAGAGGTCCGTTCGCACCTGCTACTGCGTTTAACTGTGCGGCTATCATTGCAGGATCCCCGTATGTTAATTCAAACGTACGTGTCATTCTCGCGCTTTGAGGCGTATCCATCTTGCGGATTAATTCAACGCCTTTGTTCACATCCGTAGCTCTTCCCTGAAGCAATATATCTCTTCCGTTTCCTACCGGCAGAACTACAAGCGCAGGTCCGAAACTTTGCTGTAATGCAGGGATTATGCTTTCGACAGTTATATAGTCTATCGGTACTATGTACGTAACTGTCTCTTCTCCGAAGCCGGGACCCGATTTGCCCCTGTGAACATTCGGTGAGGGACTCACTCCTCCCTGACGCACGATTGAGTAACTCCCCATGTCCTGAAGCGAGAAATTATACATCTGAAGCGTCGATAACATTATTTCACGGGACTCACGAATTGTTACCGGGTGAGGCGATATTATAGTTATCTTAGAGTTAATGTTAGGAGGCACTATTATATTCTCCTGCAGTATTTCTGACATGAAACGCATAAATCTCACTAAATCCATGTCCTTGAAGTTGAACTGCACAAGTCCTGATTTCCTCATGGCCTCTGCTGCATCCATCAGTTTACGTTCCTCTTCGGGAGTCATGTTCTCACCTGTTCCCGATTGAGGCTGAGTCTGTGTCTGCTGCTGCTGACTCTGATTTGCACGCCTCGTTGCCGCCTCCGTTCTTACTGGTCTTATCAGAACTGAAAGCATTGCAGTAAGCGCAAATGTAAATATTAATATGCATGCCGCACTTTCGGATAGTTTTTTATGATGCTGCCGTTTTCTCAAATCTGAAACATCCCCCGTCTCTATAAACAAGCAGATTTAACTATACATAATCAGGTAAATTATACTAGGAATTTACGTAAATCTACAAACTTATTTTCATTCCTGAACATATATTGTCGTCTCGCGTCCTTCTCCGATGCTTATTGTTACGCGTCTGAATGTAAGTTCGTATTCATCAACTGGAACACTTACTTTCTGAGACTGCCACGTTATATTATTCTTGTCGTCCGTTCCGTTATCGGGCATGTCCTCATCAACACGAAATCTCAGCCAGATATTTTGTGCCGCTGAAATTAATTCACGTTCAGTCTGCAATTCTCCCATAAGCCTGTAGGACATTGCAATTAACCTGAAGCCCGCAGAGATAACAAGACCCGCAATTGCCACAGAAACGAGAACTTCCATTAATGTAAAGCCTTTATGATTCTTCATGATTCATCATTTTACGACATAACGCAGAGCCTGTGATTTACCTCCGCGCGTTACTTCAACGTCAAAACGTTCTGAATTCATTAGAGAATTTATCGAGTTCGCTATATCGCCCATGTTCGTAAATGGAATTCCGTTTACTGATTTAATCACATCGCCTCTCTGAACTCCCAGACGCTTTAATATACTGTCATTCTGAATCCATTGAACTACGAGTCCACCGTCTTTTTCGCTTGGTCTCATTCGTATGCGCTTCATCTCATCGAATGGATTCTGGACAAGCTGATTCACCATTTCACTTGAGATCTGACCTTCCTGTGCTCCAGGTTGTGCCGCTACTATCTGACCCGTATTGTTATTTGCCGGTGCAGGCTGAGGAGCAGGTTTAGGTTTTGGCTCTTCTTCTTTCGGCTTTTCAGCTACAGGTCCGTATGTGATGTATTTGATTATACGTTCACGGCCTCTTCTGAATGTAGCCTCACGGTAGGTTACGCTCGTTAGTCTGTAACGCCCGATGCTTTTTCCGACAAGAATTAAATCCATTTTTCCGTCATTATCAAACCAGCCACCGATACCCGGAAGTGTTCCCCTTAGTACAACCTTATCCATTGTCGTGTCTTTCTCTTTAGGTTTAGGTTCTTCCTTCGGTTTTGGTGCTTCTGCTACTACAGGCTTAATGGGTGATATGTGAAACGGATTCTCTTTGAGAAATTCATCAAAAGTTCTCTTTGCTGTCCCCGATTCACTCGTGCCCTGTGAACCTGAAACTGATGAGTCATTCATGCCAGCAGTGCCAGAAATTTTATCGAGTGCATAACTTATTCCGGCATCCGCAAGATAACCAAGTACTAATCCTGATATTAACGGCAATATGAACAGCCAGACAGTATATATTATTCCCGTTCGCTGTATGTTCTCGTTTTCTTTATGCTTTCGATTTTTATCTGGTGATAATGCGTTCCTGTCTGTGCGTTTAAATTTTATTTTTGAAAGTATATCCCGTATGCTGAAATTCATTTTTTCCTTTTCGCCTGCCTTTATTTATATCATAATCTCATTTGCGCCTCAGATACCATTTATCCCCTTCCTGAACTAAAGGCATAAAATTTTGAATCATTCCCATGTTATCAGCAAATGATTCGGGAATATCTATCCGTGCGTCTGCCCTGCCGAGCTTCATGTTCGATGTGTCTATGCTGATATAGCCGTTAAGTGAAAATTCTCCGTTAGTACTGAGATTTTCAAGTAATATTTCATTGCGCCCGGCCGTAAGCAAAACTCTTCCGTCTCCGAAATTCATTGACTGCCCAAGCCTGACACTGCAATTCTTAAAACTTATATCACATACTGCTCCCATGCTTAATATACTTGATATTATTCCCGGTCTTATCGTGATTGATCCGAATGATACATTTGCTGCTCCGTTCAGCGTAAGATTGCCTATTGTGAAACCGTCTTCTTCTCCTGAAACATCACTATAGCCCATGCGCATACCGATACGCTCAAGACGTGAATGTGCTGCTGAGACTGCAAACTTGCCTATACTCCGCCAGTCCGCGAAATAATATAATGCGATTGTGAATCCAATAAGGAATATTAATACTCTTGCTGTAATTATAAGTATACGTTTCATGATTATAATTTAATTCACCGGCCCTATTATCGCCGTTACTGTAAATAATCTCTCATTGCCCGCCGGTAATGCTCTGAGTTCAACTGCAATGAATCTTACTCCTCTTGATGCTAACTGCCTCTGCAAATCAGCAAACTCCTCTGCGTATAACCTGTTTATCTCGACTGACTGATTGCGGCCGTCAGGTGATATTCGATTTACGCGATTACCTAACTGCATTCGTTCACTCACCTGCGCAAATACTGATGCGACATCAATATTTCCGTTAGTGCTTCCTGTTTTGGCATTAGGAGCCAGTGCTTTGTATTCATCACCGAGCATTAAGAGCGTTCTCCATCGTCCCTGCTGGGATTTCAGATTTGCCTCAGTTTGTGATGTCCAGCCGCTTACTGTCAGTACTCCCGCCCACATGATTAATGCAAGCAATGCCGCCGCAATAAATCTCACTGAACCAGATGCCTCACCCCGCAATACACTTCTTGCGTTATTCAATACTGAATCTATATTCATGGCCATGTGCTTTACCACCTTACGCGCAAATCAAATCTGTAGCCTATTCCAGATACAAACTGAGTATTATCTACCTGAGCAAGATTAGCTTTAGCTTCCCATGCCTTACGGAAATTCAATATTGTCGTCATGTCAGGTGCTGAGCCGGTGCAGTCAATGCCTTCAGAATTGTAACGTATAATATCTATTGTTACATCAAGACTCTGTTCTGCGCCGTAAATCTCACCTAAGTCAGCTAATACTTCTTCCAATGGATGAGTATCCGTTCCCGTTCCTGTCAGGCCCGCAATCTTATCACGCGCAAGTGTTACAGGATTTGCTACACGTCCTGTGTGCTGAGGGTCAAATACCTGCCTGTAATAATTCTCGCTTCGTGTTCTTACTTCCTGCAATTGCGCCTGCGTATAATTCCATTTCCATATGCATGTACCAAGTGCAACTGCTCCGAGTGCTAACAGCCAGCATGATACGCGTGTCAATAATTTCACTGTGCGTTCTAAGTCTCTTGCACCTTCAAGGGCTGAACGTGAGAGATTTACATTCGGAATCCACGAACATATTTTTACGCTGTCATTCACTATCTCGTAAAACTCTTCATTTTCGTCTTCGTCAGTATCTCCTGACGCATTGATTACGAAATTTCCGCCCCTGTCTAACTCACGCGCCTTGCAGTATGCATCATAAAATGCAAGCTCTTTCTCTTCTGCTTTTTCTCCGGCCCGGCTCCAGCGATATAACACAGGCTTGTTTTCCTGCCATAAAAGCGAACATATATTCTCTTCATCAATCCACATGGTAACACCCGAACCGTTATAGCTCTCCAGCTGAGAGATAAACGGAAGCGGTGCAGGCCAGACTTTGACATTTCCGCGAGAGTCATAACCCAGTGAAGGCATATCAAGCTCTTCAGGCGATGAATACCAGACTATGCCATTTACACCTCTTCCGGCACGGTTTAACACTACAGGGAATAATTCAAGTTCTCCGGCTGCTGAAAACGGCATGACCTGAAGCCTTAATGCCTCGCGTATCTTCGTTGAATTCGAGAATGGAAATGTGAAATCTTCAAGCGATAATGATTTCATAGGCACAAGCATTATTATTTTTTTCCCTGCACCTGAACCTGATACTATTACTTTTGCGGCCTTGCGGATAACTTCTTCTTCTGCGCCGGTCTCTTCATCCGTAACTGTCTCTTTGAGTTCTATTACTCTGCGGAATTCTGTATCATTGAATTTCTCACCTGATGCTTTACCCGCAAAGTTTAAATTTATCTTCGATGATACTATTTCCTTTAACCCCAAAGTTTATAGCTCCTCCCATCTGACTATTTTTCTTGTAGTGCGGTCAAAAATAATGTTAAATGACATTCCGCCTTCACCGCTTTCATTGAGGCATTGTATGCTCATTCTGAAATACCTGCTCTGAAATCCTGCTATGTTCGTTAAGAGCGTTGATGTCCTTGCACTTGCACCAGGTATTTTCTGCACGTCCTGTAATGACTGCAAAGGCTCATCATTGCGTGCCACTGCTACTCTTGCCGCCAAACCTGTATCAAGTCCAGGCAATAGTTCCATGACATGAACAGGAGCAACATTCAGATTAATTCTGCCGTCGCTGTAAATTGTACAGTAATCCGAGAGTCCCATCTGATTGCCGGAACCGTATATTACTTCTGACGGAATGTCTCTGCTTAACATTAAGAGCTCAGACATGTCATAAGGTCCTCTGTTGATAAAATACTTTTCTTCCTTGCTGCCTACTCTGCCTCTGGTATTCCTGTCAAGAAAATCAAGCACAAGATTTTCATACTCACGGTGATGCAGCTTGTCCCACATGACTTCCCAGACATCATTGAGTTCGCGTCTCAATGTATTAGCATCCGGCAGGAACAGATTACCCAGCGGGATTTTATCATCAAGCGGTATTATCTGAATTATCCATATGCCTGTCTCATCTCCGACGGGTAAAACAAACGGTTTATACCATCTTTGAAGGGGACTGTCATAACCTGTGTGCTGTGAAATTTCATACAACATTGTCATTACTGAATTCGTCAGGACATGCGCTAAACTTCTTGATGATATATTTACGCGTTCACGTCCAATTGTGCGAACCTGCATTCGGACAAACCATGTAAAGGCCGTTGCACAGGAAATAAGCAAAACTCCGAGCATTAAGACACTCACAAGAACAAAGCCGTTCTTACGGGAAGACGATAACGCTTTCAAGTTCGTCATGTCTGTTTTGATTGTCATTTTCGTATGAATTTTCATCTTCATGCCTGCCTAATTTTATATATATTCCTGCCGGTAACGGACCGCGGTATTCTTTTTGTCTTTCATCTTCATGTGAGCCTCTGGGAATTTCAACGCAGAATTCATTCACACCGGGCAGAACTAACTGGGCATATTCAGCGTTTAACGTGTCAGTTTTAATGACATTCGGCATTTTTCCGGGAAATATCCAGCGGTAAAGGCCGGGAATAATATTATTGTGAAGTATTCCGCCCTCTGCAAGCTTATATACTACAGTTCCGGCGGGTAAATTCTGAACTGTCGGTGATGTACTCATTACCATTAAAGTATCATCATCTCTTCCGCCAAGTGCCTCATGATTTATTACCGTTATGACAATTGAAGACAAGCGCATGGCCGATGCAAGATCTTTTGCAATGAAACTCATAGTACGCGACAATGCGGATATATCAGAGTATTCCTGTTGTGTCTCAACCACGCGCCTGACTGTCAGAACTACGGGAGCAAGAGCAAGAGAGGCAAGCATTCCGGTGAGCATGACGGCAATTAAAATCTCAATCAGTGTAAATGCATTATGCCTACTCATCATCACTTCCCGGCCCCCGGACCATTAAGAGAGCGTTTACTGTATCACCGTTTGAATTTTTATGCGGCCTGCGTTCAAGATGATATGTACCCGGCCTGAAATAACTTGAAAGTTCGCGTATCACGTTCTCAATCTGATATTTCTGCGCAAATTCAAGTAACCTGTTAATATCCTCTGAATGCGGTTCCCGTCTGAATTGTTCAAGAAGTATATTAAATCCTTTTGCTAACATTTCTGGGTCGTTTGTCATTTCACCCAACTGCATATAATGATAGCCGATATTCCTTTGCGTATCCTCCCGCACTATCGGATGTTTATCTGCCTCTTCAAGAAGGTACATTTGCTCGTTTGCATTCTGACTTGAGAGAGCTTTGCGTAAAATATAATTTCCGTATATGCCGCTTGAAATATACACACAGCCTGCTATTGATGCCGCAATACATGCAAAACCGGCAAATTCTCTTAACGTGTTGCCTTTTAATATCTCAAATACGCGCTTACTGTCAAAAAATTCCCTGTTAGAAATTGCAAATGCTAATGTAATCCAGACCATATTTTCAATTCTGTGAAATGGTCGGGTGAATACTGCACAGAACGTTATCAGTGAAATTAAACCAAGTGCCCAGACTGCATTGATATTTATGCTCATGCGTTCTTTCTTCATTAATCCCTTGAAAGCAGGTATGAACCATATCAGCCACATCAAAAGCAATAATATGCCTCCGATATAGCCGCCTTCACAGAAGAACTGCAGAAATTCATTATGCGCCCAGTGTGTATACTGCCATGTGTACCAGTCATCTTTTACACGCTTAAATCCCTCGCGCTGTGCCTCAAGATAATGCCATTTGTATTGTCCTATGCCCACACCTTGCGGGTGTTCAAGAAGCATTGAGTATGAAGTCATCCAGATACCACGGCGGTTTCCGATATTTTCTGCGTGCTGAAGAATATCAACGGTCTTATTTACTATTTTGCCTGAACGCGGAGAATACAGCGAGGCCCAGAATACTGACGCTAAAACTAATAGAATTGCAGCAAAACGGATAACGTAATTTCTGTTGAATTTCCATGCCGCTATTATCAGCATAACGAGAAGTCCAAGAATTAACGCAAGAGTTCCGGACCTGCTGGTTGAATTCATGAGACCCCAGAAGTTTACTGACGCAAGCAGGGAGATTATGACCGAGTAATATACGTGCTTATCATTGCCGAATCTGAAAGCAAGTATAAATGCTCCCAGAACTAATAATCCGGCCATGACTGCTAAATATATATCTGACTGAGTAACTGCAAATCTTATGCACAGAACAGCTCCTGCAATGCATAAAGAAGGTAACCAGATTTTACGGCCGTGTTCCTGGCTGTCATTTTTCCATGCGTCATAAACGAAAAGATATACGGCTCCTAAAACTGCTACGGCTGTCCATAAACCGAACATATTTTGCTGTGCTGTGTTGCCTATATAATTTCCAGGTGTCGGCAGAATTATACTGCTGATTTTCCGGAGATCCGACAGCCATGTTCCTTTGAGAAAACTTAAGTCATTAATCCTGCGAATTTGCAGCTCTGCGAACATTACGTTAATGGCTGCGTTGAGATTTCCAAGAAGCAATACAGGACGTAATCCCCAGTCAGGAAACGAGGCAGCAGTCAGAACATAGAATGCAAAAACGGTAACAAAGCAGACCATTTCGAGAGTGTAACCTGTGGGAGACCATATTTTGACCCATAAAGGCTGAACCGCAGTATAAGCAAGAATAACCGCCCATATCACTGCAAACATGTCTGTCCTGAATGCAATCCGGTCTTTTCCGTAACGCATTAATCTGAATCCTGCAATGAATACGGCAATTGCAACTGGAACTCCTGTAACTGTCCATTTAATTATGTGCAGAGTATCAGCGAAATTAATTCCCGAATAAATCAAATTAGGGATAGAAAGTGAGACTAACCAAAGAGGCAATAACAGCCACACAGGCACTAAAGGAAGCTGTATAAATTTTTCTGCGGCGGCAATTTTTCTGGCTTTATCTTTTTTCATGATATTTTTCCTTTCTTAGTGCTGAAGCAGTGTATATCTTTCTACTGGTGCAAATTCATCGGTGAATGCAGGTACGTTATGATCCGGCACAAAAGGTTCAAGCCACTGATGAGATAATAACCCCGCGAATTTGGCATCCGGTGCAGGCGATACTGTTGAGGCTGTATCTCCCATTGCTACGAGTATTATATTCTGCAGGGCATATGCATATTTAGGATCAGGAGCATTCGCAGGAAATATCATCATGGTAGAAAATGCACTCGAAAACGCTTTATATATCCCGTGAAATACGCCGGACTTAGGACCATATACTGAGGCAATTGTATTTACGATTAAAACTCCATCAGGCTTAAGGAATTTGCGAAGTCTCTCAGCTGTCTCTGATGTCGTCATCTGAAACGGTATCGATGTCCATGAATTAAACGTGTCCATGAATATCGCATCATACTGTTCTATACGGCCATGTTCAGCACGATTCAGAAAAGTACGTGCGTCTTCGTGAAATATTCTGAGATTGTCATTGTCTTTCAGGTCAAAATATTTTCTCGCGGCCTCTGTAACTCCTGGATCTAATTCTACTACATCAATCGAAACGTCTGGTCTTTCTGAGAGCAAATATCTGGGTACACAATAGCCGCCTCCGCCGAGCATTAATATTTTCTTCGTGTCAGGGTTATAGTGAAACGCTAAATCATAAAATTTCGTGTATTCGCTCACAAGTTCCGAAGGGTTATCCGTGTACATTAATGACTGTGTCGCATCTGGATTAGTTATCATCACACGTACTCGCCTGTTATTGCGTGTATCAATGCTCTCTACAATTGAAAGGTGATTATAATGCGTATCAATCTGTTCACCTATGGGCGAATAAGGCAGTCCGAAAGTGTTAGCTGCATATGAACTTCCAGAGAGGGCAATGAATAATGAAATCGATAATAATTTTCTCCATGCTCCTGTGTAAACCAGAACTGAAAGCAATGCAATTAAACTTGCCAGAAGCATTAAGATTACGCCTGAAGGAAATAACGAGATTAACACGAAGCCCCCTAAGAACGTTCCGAAAATACTTCCGGCGGCATTCAGTGCTGATAATTTGCCTACAACCGCACCTGATGAATTCACATCCTGCATCGCAAGACGCGCAAGAAACGGTGAAACCATTCCCAATAATACGCTTGGGACTGCGAATATCACCAGTGAGGCCATGACTGACGCAAGATATATATTACTCGTGATACCCTGAAGACTTGTGAGAATATAATTGCTCATGTATGCCGTTACTGCTATGATTACCGCCGCAAATATTAATATCCGTCCGAGTAATTTACCTTCGGGTCTCTTGTCCGCAACTGTGCCTCCTAACCAGCTGCCTATGCATAAACTCGTCATTATGATGCCTATCAGAGCAGTCCAGACGACTAAACTTGTTCCGAAGAATGGAGCAACAAGACGTGAGCCGGTCATTTCGAGTATCATTGTAGCCGCACCGCTGAAAAATGATGTCAGCTGAAGACGCGCATTTATTTTTACTGTGCGATTATTATTCAAACATAATCATCTCCTGTGAAATATTTTCTGCAATTATAAGCTATTTGCGATATGTGCCGGGCAGTAAAAGCAAAAACACTGCGAATAATTCAAGTCTTCCTGCAAGCATACAGAATGAAAAGAGCCATTTAATGACACTGGGAAGCCACGCAAAATTTTCGACAGGCCCAAGAAGATTTAATCCCGGTCCGACGTTGCTTAAGCATGTAAGCACTCCCGTAAACGCACTGAGCAAATCAATTCCGAATGCCGTCGTGATTAACGTACTCACCGTTAGCATGAGCATATATAACACGAAGAATGCCGCCGCTGAATCCCTTGTGCTTTTTGCTATGGGCTTGCCGTTCAGCCTCGATGTTAATATCGCTCTGGGATGCAGTAATCTCTTGACTTCTGTCTTTAACTGCCTGCCCAGAACCATGAAACGAGAAACCTTACAGCCGCCTCCTGTTGAACCTCCTGATGCTCCGATGAACATTAAGATCACGAATAAAAATTTAGTGAATTCAGGCCACAGATTATAATCTTCAACTATGAAGCCCGTTGTCGTCATTACACTCACAACATGAAAGAACGTTCGCCTTAAAGTGTCTTCAATGCCTCTGAACATCCCGGAGAAATATAATGCTGCCGACATGGCCAGTGCTGATATTACCGTGATGAGTGTGTACATTCTCATTTCTTCGTCAGCAATGAAATCTTTAAATCTCTTCTGCAGTAAAAGAAAATACAGCGAGAAATTTATTCCTGATGCAAACATGAAGATTATTATCACCCATTGGATATACGGACTTGTGAAATATGCAATTGAATTATTCTTTGTCGAGAAACCTCCGGTCGCTATTGTCGAACATGAATGACAGAACGCATCAAATAAGCTCATTCCGCCGAAAAATAATAATACCGTCTCAATGAGTGTAAGCGATACATACATAGCCCATAACATTATTGCTGTCTGGTGAAGTCTGGGTGTAATCTTTTCTGCTGTTATGCCGGGAACTTCGGCCTTGTACATTTCCATTCCTCCAACACCTAAGAACGGCAGAACTGCTAAACTCAATACAATAATGCCCATTCCGCCCATCCAATGAGTTAAAGAACGCCACAATAATATTCCTCTGGGTAATATCTCAATATCCGTCATAATCGTTGCGCCTGTTGTAGTGAAGCCGCTCATTGTCTCGAAAAATGCATCTGAATATCCCGGCACTGAACCAGATAACCAGTAAGGCAATGCTCCGACTAATGACGCTATTATCCATGAGAAGCCTGTTACGCCGACACCCTCACGAATTCCCAGAGTATTTTTTCCCTGCTCTTTTATATTCGATTTCCATGACAGCAATATACTCACTGCAAAGCCTGATAACATTGATAGCGCAAATGCAGTTAAATCATCAGAACGGTCATATAATGCAATGCATAAAGGCGGTATCATTGCACATGAGACAACAAGACATATCAGTGAGAGTACACCTGCAACTGTTCTAATCTTCATGATTGCTTCTCTTCCTGTTCAACATTGCTGTTATCGGCTCCGAATAACTTCGCGGCATCAGGCATCATTGATGTCAGAGCAAATAATATTACATGGTCTCCGGCTAAAATTTTCGTAGCTCCTGTTGGAACTAAAACTTTGTCATCGCGTCCCAGTAAGGCAACAACAACGCCCTTCTGCAATTTAATCTCGGCTAAAGTCTTGCCGATTAACCCGTTATTCTCCTGCATGACTACTTCAAGCATTTCTGCGTTTATCTTCTCAATTATCGAGAATGCCCGTGTGTGTCTGGGATAATGAACTACGCGTAAAATTAAACTGGCTAATGCGTCATTCGGGTCTACTATTGCGTCAACAGGGATATGCTGTGTTAATTCCTGATAGTCTTTGCGTTTCACTACGGCAATTGTCTTCTTTGCGCCCATTTTCTTGGCTATGACTGAGTAAATCAGATTCAATTCATCTGAATCAGTCGCACATACATAACCGTCTGCGTCTTCAATGCCTTCTTCGCTTAATACATTTTTGTCTGCACCGTCAGCATTGAGTATCAGAGCTTCGCCGAATTCCTCCGATAATTTTTCACATTTCTCCGGGTCTCTCTCAATCAGTCTTAAGCCTACGTTACTGTAATCCCTTCTCATGGCCTGCATTATCTGTGCTCCCAGTTTGCCGCCGCCTACAATAAATACTTTTCTCAGTTTACGCGATTTATCGGGGTCAGGCTGAAATATTTCCTCGAGTAAATTCGCGCTTTGCTTATACGTAACGACATAGCACATATCATTCTCGTGTAATTCAGTGAATCCGTTGGGAACACCTGAAACTCCGTCTTCATGTTCAACGAATACGAATACGGCAATCAAATCAGGGTATAACGTGCGAATATCTTTCAATTGCTTACCCACAAGAGGCGAATTTCCTGCTATCCTGAGCGTATATATTGCTGCTTTGCCGTCTAATAATTCAGCGGCATGTGTAGCAGAACTCACTGCAAGCAATTCAATAATTTCTCTTGCAATTGAACGTTCCGGCGAAATCATGACATCAATGCCTAATTTTTTCCCCCAGTATGCTGAATCAGTGAACTCAAGATTACGCGCCCTTGAAATTACATACGGAACTCCGGCACTGTGAGCTATCCAGCATGAAAGCATATTCACTTCATCTTTATTTGTGCAGGCAATCAGCATGTCCACACTTCCGCCGTTTACTACTCCTGCACGCGCTAATACATTCGGACGGGCTCCGTTTCCCTGTATGACTTCTACGTCTAATTCTTCGCTGGCACTCGCGGCATGAGCTTCATTGCTTTCAACAAGATATATATTATGTCCTTCAATTGAAAGTTTCTTTGCTACTGTACGGCCGACTTCACCGGCACCTACTATTACTATTTCCAAATTAAATTATTCCTCCTTCTTTAATTTCCACACACACATAAAATTTGCGCCCGGCTTCTTTACATTCTCACGCATGATTTTATACATGAATGTATTCTCTTGTGATTCAGACTTCGATATACTAATCATAACTTTCTCGTTGAATTTTGCTCCGCTCCTGAATGACGCATATACTGATTTAAGCTCATGCGTAATAAAATCAACTGGTGTTTCGTCAAATATCCATTCAAAATAGACGGCATTATTCACGTGAGAGTTATAATCAAGCTCATGAAATTTTACATGCCTTTCTGTTTCTTGAATTACATTCTCACTTTCTGCTATCTCTTTGAATTCGGGATTTATGCTTTCTGTATCGCGTTCTGATATTCCGGGTATATGTGCAATTGCTTTAACTGGTCTTCCTGCGGCCAAATCGAGCAACAGCCATGACGTTTTTGCGTAAACTACGGGAGTTCCGTTTTGTGATTCAACCTGAAAGACTCTTAAAGTATTATAGCCGTGCGAAGGGTCATGAAATGTATGAATAAAAAATTTTTCATCGATAACGGGCAGTCTTCCGGTGAAATCAATCTCGTATTTCGTCAGTACCCATGCATAACCTTTTGCGGCTAATTCCGTTGCAGAGCCTTCTATATCCATTACTGCGAGTTCAGCCGTATCCTGAAAATAATCAAGAAGACTGCGAAGTTTTATACTTCCCTGACATGATGCATCTGAAGGCAGTACTGTTAATTCACGCGTGTACATTTAATTTATGTCCTTTCAGAAAAGATTTGAATGTAATTTTATACGTACACTTATCATGAAGGCAACCGGCTAACTGTCATGTCATAATATGAAACTTGACATGCCTGCCATAATTAATTTGCATCATAAAATTTTTTCAGATATACATACAAATTCACGAAAGGAAGAATTATTATCATGCGCAAAGATTTAGGTTCTCTGCCTGCCGTATTTCCCATGCCCGTATTAATGATCGCCGCTTACGTTGAACATAACAAACCAAACGCAATGAATGCCGCATGGGGAGGTATCTGCGGAATGGACAAAGTAGTGTTCTATCTCGCACCAGACAGAAAAACTCTCGCCAACATAAAACTCAGGAAGGCCTTCACTGTTGCACTTGCAGACGAAGCACACGTCAAAGAGGCTGATTTCTTAGGCATTGCTACGGGCAACAAGATGCCGGATAAATTTGAACGTTCCGGACTTCATGCAGTAAAAAGCACACGTGTTGATGCTCCCGTAATCGAAGAGTTCCCGCTCACTATGGAATGCGAATTACTTGAAGCCGCTGACATGTACGGAGAGATTCGGGTTGTCGGAAAAATCGTTAATGTCATTGCTGACGAAAAAGTTCTCGATGATAATGGCAAAGTTGATGCCGCAAAATTAAATCCCATTATGTTTGACCAGTTCAGAATGGGCTATTACGGTGTGGGCAAAAAAGTTGCTCAGGCATGGAACGCAGGAAAAGACTTAATGAAATAAGCAATATTATCCCCTTCATGAATCACATCACGAGGGGGATTTATTTATACTCTTCTGCCACATGCTTTGAAATTTCCTTTGCTCTTTGTTCTCCGTCATCGATTTATCTGCCTCCTCAATTAAGCCCATAATCGTTTCCGTTCTGCTGTATTTCTCGTAATGCGCATGGCCGATACTAACTCTCAGATGATAAGCAAGTCCGTTAGTGATTGCCGCATTGCTGATGTAATTCCGTACATGCTCGGTGAAAAGTTCAAGCTCATATTCACTTTCAATGTCTGACGCAATAATGAACTCATCACTGTAATATCTCGATGCATAACATTTATGCGCCTCCGTTCTGAATCTCTTTAACGCTCCCGCCGTTATGATTAATGCACGGTCTCCTTCAGAGCGTCCGTATTTCGCATTAATCGAATCTAAATCGTCAATGTCCACTGCAAACACATAAAGATTATCGATATTCCCCTTATGCATTCGTTCGGTTAAATAACGAATCAGTCCGTTTCTGTTGGGAATTTTTGTGAGAGGGTCAACTGATACAAGACTGTCCGCATAATTAATATATATAAATACGTCTGAGGCCATGACAACGTAACATAAAAGCGGCATCTTCCAGTTAAGAGACTGAATGAGCGCAAATATAAAGAATGACGCAGGATATAAAGCTAATTTATTTGCCTCCTGATTATTTTTCCTGAAGAATATATGAATCACTGCCCCCAACGGATATATGAGACTGAGTACAAGTATTATGACTGAAAAGACCGTGTGATTCATGGCCATGCTGTTATAGTTCGTGTATGTCCGTAAGAGGGGATATAGTATTAGGGTAAACATGCTCAGGATAAACGGAACAGCCGCGATTATCTTATGCGTGAATGAATCGAGCAGCCCCGTCTTGTAATAGCTCTCAGTGTAAATGAAAATAAGCCAGCACATTCCAGTGAAGACGGCAAAGTTCAAGGCCGTGAATATATATTCAGTTACGGAATTCGCCGGTAATATGCCTATATCCGGGAATACTCTTAATATCCCTGAGACACAGTACATCACGTGAATGAATATCAATCTGCACCAGACTATACGCGCTTCGGTCTGGTCTGATGAGTTATGCTGACGGTGAAAAAGAACCGCAAGAACTATTGCACAGACAACATGAGCTTCTATCTTGAAGAATGAATATCCTGTTGAAGAGAACGCAAATAAACACTCATTCCAGATTCTTGAAACGGCAGAGGCAAAATTCATCGCAATATATCACCTTTCACTTTTTAAACGGATTAGCTATTCTTACGAGGCTGTTATTTAATTTATTTGTCAGTCTCGTAACTTCTGCTTTGAGTTTTTCATTTTCTTTTCTTAATGCGTCTAACTGATTCTTATATCGTCTCACAGTATCTTCTGCATTTTCTTTTTCGGCTCTGAGAGAATCGGCTTCATTCTCTGCTTTGCTCTTTGCAGTTAATGCTTCATGTTCTGATTTTTTCAGTCTTGCAATTTCACTTGATGTTATGCGTTCTTTTTCTGCGTTTAATTCATTCATGAGGGCAATATCTTTCTCGCGTTTCATGTTTATGTCGTGAATCATGTACACACATGCTCCTGTTACAGCCGCAAGAATAAGAATCATGACAGAGGCCATGATGTTAAATTTTCGGTTCATAAATTTTTCCTCCTGTTGAAAATGAGAAAATTATATTACATGTGAAACTTTAAGCTGTGTCTTTACGGTTGAACGCGCGCAAAATTTATGTATAATTTAATTTCGTTCAGACTGTTTCAACATATTCAATATAAATTCATAAGAATGGGAGGTGAGCACGAAAATGGCGGACAACCCAACGATAGCTGAGATAAAATCAGCTGAGATTCAGGCGGCTAATGCTGTCCAGAAAGCTAAAGAGGATGCAGCCAAAAAGCTCAATCGTGCAGGAACAGACGCGGAAAATTCATTGAAGGAAGCGCGTCAGAATGCGGCACGTCAGTTCAGAGACAAGATTCGCAGAGCAGAAGAGGCAGCAGAAACTAAAGCTCAGGCAGTGTTATCTAAGCGTGAATCCGAAGCAAAAGCCTTCTACGAGAAACACAAGAGTAAAATTCCGGCAGCTGCTTCATTCATAACGGAAGAGGTGATGAAAAAATATGGGAGTAGCCAGGCTTAAGAAAGCGGAACTGTATTATCATAAATCCGTGCATGAAGAAATAGCTGCGGCGTTACAGGAATCAGGAGCATGTCAGATAATCTCGACAGCAACGACAGAAGAAAATTCTGTGAATTCAGCTCCTCCTTCTGAGATAACAGCTCTTATCTCACAGACTGATGATAAGCTCTCGGATATACGTTATCTTTCACGAACGCTTAACCCTCATTACGTTGACCCGATACCGGCACTAGACAGAATGTTAGGTGAACGTCCTGAAGCAACGATGAATGAGCTTGCTGAGCTTGCATCACAGACGGATTTGAAGAAGATATGCGAAGAGGTCCGCGAAATTGAACACGAAACTGGAGATGTACGCGCAAAACTCTCTGAGGCAAGAATGAATGAGTCTCTGCTTTCATCTCTTGAGTTTTTCCCGTATCCCCTCTCAGTTATCACGGAAGGTACCCGCACATTAACCGGCCTTGTCGGAACGCTTAAGGCTGAAAATGTATCAGGGTTCAGAGCGGCGTTAGGTGATTTCTCTAAATTCTCACAGGACACGGAACTGGTAATTGCTCCGTTCGATGAGAAAGACAAATCGCAGGAAGTATGCGCCGCATTAATCTACTCGCGCAGTATCGAATCAGAAGTGCGTGAGTTATGCGCAAAGAATGGTCTCTCATTCGCTGAAGTGCCTGCTGCTTTCATGGGTACTGTTGACGAAGAGAAAGAAAAGTACGCGGCTTTAATCACGGAACTTGAATCAAAAGAGCAGGAATTATCCGCAAAAATGAACGGAGCTGCAGATTCATATGTTCCGACAGTGCAGAAGTTATCAGATTATTATTCGAGCCTTTCATCGAGATACAACGAAATGGCACGCAGTTATGAGACTGACTGCACAATGCTGACTACGTTCTGGGTGCCAGCATCAAAGGCCGCAGATCTCAGAGCAAAGATTGAAGCAATAAGCACGGACATTGAATTAGTAATGAATGATCCGGCACCTGAAGATGAGCTGCCTTCGTTACTGAACAACGGAGACACGATCAGGCCGTTTAACATTCTGACGGAATTATATTCATCGCCGACATACAGAGGAATTGACCCTACACCGTTACTTGCGCCGTTCTTCTGGATATTCTTCGGAATGTGCTTAGGTGATGCAGGTTATGCACTCGTTGTGTTCGGGACTATCTTATGGGTCTTCAAGAAGTATAAGAAGATCGGATCAGGCGTCAAGGATTTCATAAGGCTGTTTTTATTCTGCTCGGTCTCAACGTTCATTTACGGCGTAATATCGGGTTCATTCTTCGGGAATTTCATCGACAGCTTTGTGCCTGCGTTAATCCCGTTAAAGAATTCGTTAATGCTTGTTGACCCGATGACGAATCCCATGCAGGTACTTGGAATTTCGCTCTTAATCGGAGTGATTCACCTGATGTTCGGACTGCTCATAGCGGCGTATGACATGATGAGGCACGGAGAATTCATTGATGCGATAGGCAGCAAAGTATCATGGTTCTTATTGATTGTCGGTTTATGCTTACTGGGTGTAGGCATGGGAGGAATGTTACCGCCTCACTTCGTACAGATCGGTCAGGGCATGGCCGGACTTGGAGCTGTGATAATTTTCATTTATGCCGGCAAGGGTGAACCGAATTACTTCAAGAAAATCATCAACGGATTCTTAGCACTTTACGGCTCAACGTCATATCTGGGCGACATTCTGAGCTACAGCAGATTACTTGCATTAGGTTTTGGCTCTGCGGTCATCGGAATGGTCATCAATCTTTTAGGCGGACTCGCGGCTGATATTCCGTATATAGGCTGGCTGATTGCAATTGTTGTAATCGTGGGCGGTCATATCTTCAGCATAGCGATAAACATACTCGGCTCATTCGTACATCCTTTGAGACTTCAGTATGTCGAGTTTTTCGGAAAGTTCTACACGGGAGGCGGAGAACCGTTTACCCCGTTGACGCTCTCACAGGAATATATAAACCTGAAAGCGTAAAAATTTTTTGCAGTACAGTAATATATTATTGAAAGGAACGTGTAAATACAAATGTTAGGTCTTTCACTTGCGTTATTTGGGGCAGCTTTGGCGGCGGCTCTTGCCGGAATCGGATCAGCAATTGGAATCGGTGTAGCAGGCGGAGCAGCAGCAGGAGTCATGACCGAAGACCCCAACAAATTCGGCTCATGCTTAATTCTTCAGGCGTTACCGGGCACACAGGGCATTTACGGTCTTCTCATTGCATTCTTCGTACTCAACAAGTTAGGCTTACTCGGCGGAGCAGGAGCAGTAAATCTTGACTGGAATCAGGGACTTCAGATTTTAGCGTCATGCCTTCCCATAGCGGTAGTAGGCTGGTATTCGGCAATCTGGCAGGGCAAAACATCAGCGGCATCAATTCAGATGATAAGCAAAAAGCCTGAGGCAATGGGCAAAGCGATAATCCTTCCTGCAATGGTTGAGACCTACGCAGTTCTTGCACTTCTTACGAGTATATTAATGCTCAGGGGAGTACAGGTAGGCTAAACGGGGCAGGTGTTGACAATGGCACTTGCT
>JAFPWQ010000277.1 GCA_017394925.1 Synergistaceae bacterium | reverse complement strand
GCAGTTTCAATAAAAGCGCCTCTTGCTTTAAGTCTGCGGTAACCTTCGATGATCCAGTTCAGGATACCGGGCAATTCCTCAAGCAGTTCATTCAGGAGATGAGAATTTGCGTCTTTTCCGTCAAAGCGTTCATTGAATTTAACGAAGAGCATTCTGCGCAGAACGCCGTAATCGATATGATTGCAGTTGACGAAAGAGTTGCACGCGAAGAAATTTTTGACTCTGGGAGTGAATTCGATTCCGTCCTTGCCTTTGTATGAATCATAGACAGCTTCACCCGATACTATTTTTTTGAACATTGACGAATCTTTTTTGAAATCTGAATCAATTTCGGTGCATGCATTCAAAAGAGCGTCTTTTAACTGAATTGCGTAGAACGGTTTAGCGAGACTGCTTAATTCAATGGCACGGCAGTTTCTGCGTCCGAACACAGCGCGAAGGACAGAAAGAAAAACGCTTTTTCCGTTTGAACCTTTTCCGTAAAGCATGAAGCATTTCTGAAGACTGCAATCCGGATAAAGAACATAACCGCATATTTCCTGAATAAGCTGTATTTTTCTTTTCTTTTTGCTCATGACCTGAGAGACAAATTTTTTCCATTTCACACAATCAGCTTTCGGATCATAATTGAATGTCAGCTGAATACTTGAGAGGTCCTCTGTTGAGTGAGGCATGAGTTCAAGAGTATCAAGATTGAGAGTGCCGTTCTGTAAATTGAGAATGTTTTTCTTGTTGAGTTCAACGTTCCGTGCGCATACGGATTTAAGCAGATTTGTAACGGCACCTGCGCGTGAATTGTTCATGAAGTTGCCCAGTCTTTTAGTTACGTAGCCTTTGATGAATAAATCATCAGTTCTTTCCCACACGCCATGTTTATATTCATAAAACCCGTCATTGGGTATATATTGAAGGGTAACGCGGTCAAGAATTTCATCGCTGAGAACTTTTTCACTCGGACCCCGCATTGCATCCTGACGGCACATAGCTATATAACCTTTTCCGAAAGTTTCTTCTTTTGACTGGCACAGGTCATATAAATCGTATTTGTCCATGTACCTTGCGTATTCAGCTAAGAACTGTCTGAACTGAACTTTATCGTCAATATCTGCACTGAAATCTTTCAGGAATTTCTGAAACGCAATGGGGTCTTTCACAATCGTATCATTGAACAGTGCTTTACCGTTGACAGCATAAGTAACAAGTTCATCAAGATTTCCGCCTGCCGCGTAATAATCGCTGATGTCTTTGACTCCGTCGGGTAATCTGACGCAGATAAAATTTATGTCATTCATAATAAAATTCATGGCCATGTTCTTAGTGAAATTCATACCCGACGTGTCATTATCGAAGCTCATCACAACTAGTTTAACGCTTTTGCATGCACTGATGACCATAGGCATATATTTTTTATTGAAGTACCCGCTGATGGGTGAAAGACATTTATATTTTTCCTGCCAGAACGAAAGAATATCAAACATGCCTTCGGACATTGCGATCATCTCGTCAACTCTGAAATCGCCTAAGCAGGTGTGAATGACTTTATCATTTTTCATGTAAAGAGTATCAAGTCCCCAGGGTATATTTGCGAGTCCGTTTTCACCGTTCTGTAAAGGTGCCTTCTTGTATTTTTGCGCTCCTGGCTTGCCGCTTCTGTCTCTTGTCGCGTAATAAACAATTTCGCCGTTACGTGTGTATGGAATAACGAGCCTGTCAGTTTTCGGGTCATAACCGATTTTGAGTTCTTCAATCGTGCTGTCATATATTCTGCGTTTATGATTGTAATCAAAATCCTGAGGACGTAATTTCTTGTGGCAGTCGAGAACATAATCTTGAAGTTTTTTATATTCTGACTGGGTATATTCTATAGCGTTATGATCAATAGTGATATTGCATCTTTCGCAGAGTTCACGGATTGCGGCGGCTCTGTCTCCGTTATGCTTACCCCAGCGTGCAAGTTCAATAATATCCCCGCCTTTATGCCAAGTCCAATCACACCATGTATTACTCTGCGGGTAAATCTGAAAAGCGTTATCGTGATGATGTTCACCTGGTGCGAGTGAAACTCCCCTGAGGGTTGATTCTGAAACAGGACGGTTTAATTCTTCCCGTGCGTAGTTTATGCATGTCTCGTGTTGTTTGATATATTCTATTGCCTCTTTGAATGTCATTTTTATCGCTCCTCTTTTGATTTTGTACTGACCAGATCAGGCAGCTGTATAATTACTGCAACAAAATAAAAGGGGTTATTGATTTATGTATTACGGATACGAAAACTCAGATAAGATACGCGCAGTAAATAATATTTACGAGGGCATAAACACTCCTGATGATTTGTATCATGCATTGCTTAACGTCTGGTGTGAATACTCATGTACTCCCAGACTGCGCAATCAATGGACACGTGAGAATATTACGCTGGGACAATGTGCAGTAACTTCATTCTTAGCACAGGACATTTTCGGCGGAAAAGTACATGGGATTCTTTTGCCTGAAGGTAATTATCACTGCTATAACGTCGCGAATGGCCATGCGTTTGATCTGACGAGTGAACAGTTTGACGGCGAATCACTGAGCTATACGGATAATCTCGAACAATCACGAAAGATTCATTTTATGCGTCATGAAAAGAAAGAACGCTATGAATATCTGAAACGTGAACTGAAAAGATACTGCATAAAAAACAAATCCCCCGCGTAACTGTGGGGGGACTTTTTCTATCTCACATTAACCGCCGAGATATGCCTTTCTGACTTCTTCGGACGATAATAATTCTTTGCCTGTACCTGTCGTAACGATCTTGCCTGTCTCCATGACGTAGCCGCGTCCTGCAATGCTCAGTGCCATTTGTGCGTTCTGTTCAACAAGCAGAATAGTCGCGCCGGTTTTGTGCAGGTCTGCAATAATATCAAAAATCTGTTCAACGAGAATAGGCGCAAGACCCATAGAAGGCTCATCAAGCATTAAGAGTTTAGGACGGCTCATTAATGCACGTGCCATTGCAAGCATCTGCTGTTCCCCGCCTGATAGTGTACCTGCCGACTGTTTATATCGTTCTTTCAGTCTTGGGAATAACGCGTAAACTTTCTCTATGTCCTCATGAATCGTTTTATCATTCTGGGTATATGCTCCCATTTCGAGATTTTCGTGAACTGTCATCTGAGCAAATACACGTCTGCCTTCAGGAACTTGAGCGAGTCCGAGTTCGACGATTTTATGCGGCGGAATTTTATCGAGTGATTCACCCATGAATGAAATACTTCCCGTTGTATGATGCAGCAAGCCCGATATAGTGTTAAGCGTTGTTGATTTACCTGCACCGTTGGCACCGATAAGCGTTACAATTTCGCCGTCATGAACTTCAAACGATATTCCCTTGATTGCATGAATGCTTCCGTAATACACGTTTATATTCTCAACCTTTAAGACTGCATCACTCATTCTTTGCGCCTCCCTAAATACGCTTCGATTACTGCCGGATTATTCTGAATCTCATCAGGAGTGCCTTTTGCGATAACCTGACCGAAATTTAATACACATATTCCGTCGCAGATATTCATGACCAGACTCATATCGTGTTCGATTAATATTATTGCAATCTGGAACATGTCATGCACTTTGCGTATGCTGTCTAGCAGTTCGGCAGTCTCTGAGGGATTCATGCCTGCTGCAGGTTCATCGAGTAAAAGCAAACACGGATTAGTTGCAAGCGCACGGACAATCTCAAGTCTTCTCTGTGCTCCGTACGGAAGTGATCCCGCAGGAACGTCGGCAAGATTCTGCATGTCGAATATAGAGAGCAGCTTTAACGCGCGTCTGTGTGCAGCAATCTCTTCACGTCTGTAATCAGGAAGACGCAGTATTGCACTCAGCATGTTATATCTCATGTCGTTATTCATGGCCGCTTTAACGTTATCTGCAACACTCAAGTTCTTGAACAGGCGTATATTCTGAAACGTTCTCGCAATGCCTGACCTGTTTACCTGTACCGTTGTCATTCCGTGAGTGTCTTTGCCGTTGAGCAATATCGTACCCGTTGTAGGCTGATAAACTTTCGTGAGTAAATTAAACACTGTAGTTTTGCCTGCACCATTAGGGCCGATTAAGCCGACAATTTCAGTTCTGCCTACAGTGAGATTAAAATTATCGACCGCCTTTATTCCCCCTAACATGATCCCCAGATTAACGCATTCAAGAACGGGTTCTCTTGCCGCATCACGTTCGGGCAATATAGCCTTTGACGGAACAGGAATATATTTTGTCTTAGTCTTCATGTTTACGCCTCCTCTTTACGTCTGAAGGGATTTAACCGCATGAAGAATTCTTTAATCTCAGCGTTATTAGTCCCAAGCATAGTAACGATTAGAATCACGGCATAAAGCAGCATTCTGTAATCCGAGAAGCTCCGTAACTTTTCAGGAAGTACAGTTAATGCCGCCGCCGCTATAATCGAGCCTAACATATTACCCTGACCGCCTAAGACAACAAAGACAAGAATTAAAATCGAAGTGTTGAAATCGAATTTATTCGCCACAATCGTTGAGTAATTCATCGCGAACAATGCACCAGCCGCACCAGCTAATGCCGCAGACGTTACGAACGCCATCATCTTGTACTTCGTGATGTCAAGCCCGATACTTTCTGCCGCTATCCTGTCATCACGTATGGCCATGAACGCACGCCCTGAACGTGAATTCACGAGATTAAACACGACAATTAATGCAATCATGACGAGTATAAATCCCATTGGGAACGTCGCGATTTTCATTATTCCTGATATGCCCATAGGACCGCGTATAATCAGCCTGCCGCCTTTAAGCAGTCTCGTTGTGTCAGTCAGCATTGAGAAGTGAAGACCCTGTGAATCAACGCCGAAGTAAAAATTATTGAGAATGCTCTTTATGATTTCACCGAATGCCAATGTAACAATCGCAAGATAATCACCCTTGAGCCTCAAAACAGGAATCCCAATTAAGAATCCTGCAATGGCCGCGAATATTGCACCGATTATCATGGCAATGGCTAATCTCAGCGGCGCATTAGTTATCGTTGCCTGCATTAGAATCGCACCTGCAACTCCTGAAAACGCACCGATTGACATAAAACCTGCATGACCAAGTGATAATTCGCCGGAAATCCCGACAACGAGATTCAAAGATACGGCCATGACCATATACGCGCATATAGGCACAAGCATTCCCCGCATTGACGAACTCAGAAAGCCCGTACTGCTCATTACCTGAAAGATAATATATGCAATCACAACAGCCGAATACGTGATGAAAATTCTTCTTGCTTCCGTGCGCTTAAGATTAATTATTCTCTTCATCGTCATGTTTACACCTTCTCCTGTATGCTCTTGCCGAGTAAACCTGCAGGCT
>JAFPWQ010000276.1 GCA_017394925.1 Synergistaceae bacterium | reverse complement strand
GTGATAATCTTTGCGTTAATCGTGATAGTGATTCCGTTTATGACAGTAGCAATGACATCATTCACTAAGAATTTAGGCAAGCCGTTATCATCATCGAATTTCACGACAAGATACTGGGATATACTTTTCACGCGCAAGGCAATTCTGGATACCATAAAGAACAGCTTAATCTCAGCGTCAACGGCGGCTACAGCAGGAATAGCAATATCATGTGTCATGGCCTGGCTTCTGACACGTACGAATGCAAAAGGCAGACATATCCCCGATTATTTAATCACACTTGGAAGCGGAACACCCAGCATAGTTATTGCGCTTGGACTGATTATGACTATGTCAGGCAGATTTGGAATTAATATATATAACACGCTGACTATAATGATAATCGCCTACATGATAAAGTATATGCTAATGGGAATGCGGACAATAGTATCAGCGATGAGTCAGATACATCCATCACTTGAAGAAGCCGCATTAATTTCAGGTGCGCAATGGCAGCGGAGCTTTAGAGATATAACATTGCCGCTGATAATGCCGTCAGTAGTCGCGGGGTGGTTCTTAATCTTCATGCCGAGCTTTTACGAGCTTACGATGTCGACACTTTTATATTCAACGGACACGAAGACGATCGGCTATGAGTTATTCACGTATCAGACGTATCACAGTCAGCAAATGGCTTCGGCAATAGCAACGGGAATTCTTGTTCTGGTTATAATAGTGAACTGGTTATTGAACAAGCTGACCAAAGGCACGTTCTCGATATAAGCGATATAAGAAAGGATATTTATATGTCATCAGTAACATTTACGAACGTAACGAAAAATTACGGTTCTGTGCAAATCATTCACGAGTTCAATTGCAAATTCAACGATAAAGAATTCATCACGCTTTTAGGTCCGTCAGGGTGCGGAAAAACTACAATGTTAAGAATGATAGCAGGCTTTGAGAGACCGACGACCGGCAAAATCATGATAGACGATGCAGTAGTGAGCGGCTCAGATGTATTTATCCCGCCGAATGAGCGCAATATCGGAATGGTCTTCCAGTCATATGCGGTGTGGCCTCACATGAACGTATTCGACAATGCCGCATACCCGTTAAAGATACACGGAGTGAAACGCGATGAGATTCGCAGACGTGTCAATGAAATTCTTGACGCTGTTCACCTGTCAGAATACTCAACGAGAATGCCCAATGAATTATCCGGCGGACAACAGCAGAGAGTAGCATTAGCACGTGCATTAGTGAGCAGTCCGAAGTTATTATTGCTTGATGAGCCATTGAGTAATCTTGACGCAAAACTGAGAGAGTCAATGCGTTTTGAGATTAAAGACATGCAGAAGAAATTCGGCATAACAGTTGTGTATGTTACGCATGACCAGACCGAAGCAATGGCCATGAGTGATAAAGTAATAGTATTCAGGAACGGAATTGTTCAGCAGACAGATACACCCATGAATATATATCGCAGGCCTGCAAATGAATTCGTTGCTGATTTTGTCGGACGCATAAATTTTCTTCACGGGACGGCTTATGACGGCAGAATAGAATTCGCAGAAGGACAGAGCATAAAGTATTCAGGGGATAAGCGCGGAGATGTAACTGTGGGAGTACGGCCTGAGAATATAAGCATGAATGAGCATGACGGAGTGCTTAAAGGCATAATGTCAAAGTCATATTATCTCGGTGATGTTAATGATTGCCGGGTTAATATCAACGGGACATTAATACGCGTAATTGAATCAGGCCATACATACGGTAAAATCTCCGAAGGTGCAGAAGTATATATTAATTTCAATGAGTTTATGGTGTTCTGAATGATGCATGATAGATTTAACGAATATTACGAGGGCTTAAGGGTACACGCTGAAGAAACAATAAAGTCATTTCTGCCTGAAAATAACGGATTGCAGAAGACAGTAATTAATGCCATGAACTACAGCATGTTATCAGGCGGAAAAAGATTACGGCCAATCTTAATGTATGAATCATGGCAGTTATCCGGCGGCACCGATGAAAAAATAATCTCACCGTTTATTGCGGCAATCGAAATGATTCACACATACTCACTTGTGCATGATGACCTGCCTGCAATCGATAATGACATGTACAGGCGCGGAAGAAAAACTGCACATGTAATTTACGGTGCAGGAATGGCAACGCTTGCAGGGGACGGATTACTGAACTATGCATTTGAGACGGCATTAAAGGCATCGGGACATGGCCATGATGACAGAGTGATTTCTGCACTGAAAGTACTTGCGCTTAAGGCCGGAATTTATGGTGTTGTAGGCGGTCAGTGCGTTGATATTGAGAATGAGAACTCAGAAGAAGTTAATGATGAAGTGATAGACTTCGTGAATGAGCTTAAGACCGCGTGCATGATAGAGAGCAGCTTAATGATCGGAGCAATATTAGCCGGAGCAGATTCAGAATATATTCACAGACTTGAATATGCCGGAAGCTGTTTAGGCAAAGCGTTTCAGATTCGCGATGACATTCTCAACGTAACAGGAAATGAAAATGAACTCGGAAAATCAATCGGGAATGATTCTGACAGGGGCAAAAGAAATTACGTATCACTTCACGGACTTAACGATGCTCAAGCTAAAGTAACGGAATTAACATCAAGGGCAGTGCAAATCTTCAATGAAATTTACAGGCTCAGAAATATTGATTATGCATTCCTGAGCGAACTTGCAGAACGAATGACAACGCGCAGGAAATGAAACAAAGACGGCGGAAACAACAATAACCGCTCATTATCCGCCGCATACTTGTTCTTAATCATGAGAAGCGGCCTTTTTCTTTTTTGCTTTTTCGTAAAGTGCCAGCACATATTTTTCTGGAGCATTCTTATATGCTACACACTGACGATGACCATAACGTACTTTTCTGACCGGGCATCCTCCCGCACAGACAGGTAAAAATATACATTTCATGCATTCTTTATCTTCAGATTCAGATATGACAGCGGCATTAATATAGCTTATAATATTTCCTGGAATATCAGCAGTGAGTATCGGGTTTTTCGGATCCCATTCGGCAGCACTTCCGAAGCTGTATTCCTGATTGCCGGCATCCTCCCAGCATTTATAGAGCCGTCCCTGTTCATCAATTGCGACATATGGAAGTATGCTTGCGCCGCAGAAATGAGCTTTTATCTTGAAGCTGTCAATGTCTTTCATCATTCCCATAGCAATATTATCTTCGTCATCATCGCATAACAGACTAATATCTGCTTCATTTTCGTATGAAACAGAGTTAAAGCTCACAGGTGAAGAATAATATTTTAAATGATTTCCGCTTTCCTCTGCTAATTTTTCGGTTAAAGCCCTGAGTAAAGGAATTTGATTTGCATTTTCTTTATGGACATTGTGCCGTATGCTTATTCTGAAGGGAATTTTAAGCGTTCTGAGATTTTCGGTTATGCGTTCAAATGTTGAGCCGCCCCCGGTTAAATGCCTTGTAGCGTCATGAAATTCACCGATACCGTCAAGAGTTATCTGGGCGGATTTAATATCGCACTGAACCAGAGTATCAACGATTTCCTGATTTAGCAGATAACCGTTAGTTATGATGTCTGCTGAATATTTCATATTTTTCTTTTCTGCAAGCGTTCTTAATTTTTCGGTGAGTTCAGTAATAACATTCATTCCCATAAGAGGCTCACCGCCGAACCATGTACCATTTAAATTTTCAGCCGGTAACATATCAGTTATTCTTTCAGCAAGCGAGACGACATCATCCTGAACTTTTTTGCTCATAATTCCTGTTCTGTGTTTCTCGAAGCAATAAGTGCAGGCAAAATTACAGTTCATCGTGGGGCATATAGTCAGCGAAACAATTTGAGAGCCTCTGCTGGTAAGTCTTCCCATAGCTTTTAGTGCTTCTGTTTCATCATAATTTGCGATGAAACCAGACTTTGCAAAACGTTCAATAATAGGATGATTTTCTGGTAAAGTTTCGGCCTCATCAAGCAGGCATAATTCAACAAAACTATATGCCTCACATATTCTCCGCGAATGAGATTTACGACAGCAAATTTTTCTGAACCTGGAATACGTGCATAAAGATTATATTTCGAGACATGCCAGCCAGCTTCACCGGCAGTCCCGACATTCTGATTTCCGGACATTAATTTTCTCCTTCATACAAGTTCTCTCGCACACATTGTGAGATAGAATTTTGCGGACATTGCTTTGCCTGCACGGAATTTAATTTTTGCGAAATTGAAACTGATAACCATAGCCAGAATACCAAAATTTCCGTCAGAACGTTCAAACGGGATACCTTTTCCGAGTGTTGCACCTGCAATCATTTTCCAGCGTTCATCAGCCAGTCTGCGATTTTCAAGCATATTCATAAATTCTGCGCCTGTACCTGAACTCATGCATTCCTCAGCCTGACGCGGAAAAATTTCGTTGAATGAAAACGAGAGTCCGAACACATCACATAAACTTCCGTCCGGGTAAATGTCAAACTGAAAATCAATTCCCGGAGCAATGGCAAAAATTTCACGGCAGAATTCAAGCATGTTTTCATCGTATGCGCTGAACCCGATTGCATCAAAACATTCACCGAGTAATGCAGGACGTTCTGCAATCTCACGAATTAACTTGTGCTTCATGTACCCGCCTATGCG
>JAFPWQ010000275.1 GCA_017394925.1 Synergistaceae bacterium | reverse complement strand
ATAATGTAAGTAATGCTGAAGTATTTTTCCTTTGAGTTTTCAGTTCCCATTCTGCAGCATTGGGAAGAGGCAGATTATTTTCTGAGATGCCAAGCAAGTCCTCTAATGTATTGCCGATTGCACCGTCATTATGAACATTACGATTGCTCTTTATCCAGCCTTGAGAGCGTATGTTTCTCAGAGCAGCAATAATTGTTGACTTTGTGAACTTTGCGATACCTGACATCCTGATAACCTCTCTTCTGACATCCTGCAATACTCAGGAGAAATATCAATCCCGATAAAATTTCTGCTGAGATTCTTAGCTGCAACTGCTGTAGTTCCGCTCCCCATAAACGGATCAAGAATGAGCTGTGCATATGTGCTTGAGATAATGCGTTCGACAAGTGCAACAGGAAACGGAGCAGGGTGTTTGTTCTTCATCTCCTGCGGAAATTCCCAGACATCACCGAATCTATTCGCTTTATCTGCAAGCCTGAAACCCGGTTTTGCTATCATGTATATCACTTCGTATGTAGTGAGAAAATATCCGTGATTGAAATTGATTCCGCCTTTACGCTTCCAGATTATTATCTGCCTGACAGGAAAGCCGGAAATTATTTCATGCCTGTCCTGTATTAAGCCCTTTTGAACTCTCCATTTGTGATTATAGAATATTGCTCCGTCATCATGTATTACCCTCATCATTTCGTTAAGACAATCACGCTGCCATTGAACATATTCATCATAGGGCATATTATCATCGTAATTTGAGTAGCCGTTTATCAGTGCAGCTCCTGACCATTTGCCCCCATTGCCGTTTTTCATTCCGTTGCCTGTCGAGTTCTTAAGGTTATACGGAGGGAACGTAACAATCAGGTCAATACTCCCGTCAGGAATTTTTTTCATCTCATGAAGGGCATCACCGCAAATGAATGTGTTCTTGATTTCGTCTGTTGTATACATACCTGTATGATAATTTTATTTATTGGGATGGCTAATTATATCATTGCTGTCATATGCTATGATAAAAAAAATTTTCACGAAAGGTTTATCATGCATGAATAAATTTTTACACTCAAAATATAAATCACTCACACCATACGACACAAGCGAAGAGATAGAGAGCCTCACGGATTACATCAGGCTGAACACAAATGAATCACCTTATCCGCCATCACCAAAAGCAATTGAATATGCACATGAAGCATCACGAAGCATGAATTATTATTCTGATCCTGAATGCAGAGAATTAGCCGCAAGACTTTCATTACTCATGAAGATTAAGCCCTCGCAGATTGTATTCGGCAACGGTTCGGACGAAATATTAAATTTTATCTTCATGGCCTTCTGTGAAAACGGAGCAGCATTCCCTGATATAACGTATTCATTCTACAAAGTGTTAGCTGAATTGCACGGCGTGAATTACGTTACGGTTCCTCTTCGGGATTTCAGAATTTACCCGGAAGACTACACACACATGAATCACCGTACACTCTTCATCACTAATCCTAATGCGCCTACAGGAATAGCATTAAGTCTCAATGAGCTTGAGAGAATCATAAATCTGAATCCCAATAGCCTTATCGTGATTGATGAAGCCTATGTAGATTTCGGAGCAGAGAGTGCAGTTAAATCCATCAACGAGTATAGCAATGTCATAGTTGTACGGACATTCTCAAAATCGCGTTCACTTGCAGGTGGCAGATTAGGCTGGTGCATGACGAATGAATCACTTGCACAGGACATTCGGAACGTCAAGAATTCAATTGCACCCTACAACATAAACGCAATGACTCAGGCAGCAGGTATCGGAACACTTGAAGATGAAGAATACATGCAGAAGAATATCGCTGAGATATGCAGAGAAAGAGAAAGAACAAGAAATGCATTATGTGAAATTGGATTTGATGTGCTTGATTCAAAAACTAACTTTTTATTCGCAAGGCATAAAAAGATTCCGGGCATAAAAATATTTGAGGCTCTCAAGGAAAGACATATCATGATTCGTCATTTCACGAACCCAAAAATAAATGACTGGAACAGAATCACAATCGGCACACATGAACAGATGCAGGCCATGTTAAACTCACTGAAAGACTCGCAAATAATAAAGGAGGAAAAATAGAATCATGGACGCAATATTTACCCGTACAAGCACGAGGCAGTTTGAATCACGCGAAGTTGAGCAGAAATACATCATCAAGATATTACGTGCGGCAATGGCAGCTCCAAGCGCAATGAATCAACAGCCCTGGGAGTTTTACGTCATCACCGACAAGAATATAATCTCAAAGCTCGCAAAAGTTACTCCGTATTCATCGCCTGCAGGAAACGCACCCGTGAATATCGTTGCATGTTACAACACTGGCGCGCTCAGAGTTCCCGCAATGGTGAATATAGACATGGCCATAGCAACAGAAAATATTTTGCTTGAGGCCGAGACTCTTGGACTTGGGGCAGTGATGCTTGGCATAGCACCTGATGAAGAGAGAATGAAAGCAGTTGAAGAGATTCTGAATCTCCCGGAGAACTTCAGAGCCTTCACGATAATTCCAATTGGTTATCCGAAGAATAAACGCGCACAGGAAGACAGGTATGAGCCTTCAAGAATCCATACTCTGTAGATACGCAGAGTTATTATCATCATGTCAGACAGCGAGATTAACGGGTACACGCGGAGCAGAGGACATCTATAACCTTCAGATTATGGACTGCATTCCATCGTTAGACTTTCTGCCTGAATCAGGAAGCATTAT
>JAFPWQ010000274.1 GCA_017394925.1 Synergistaceae bacterium | reverse complement strand
GAAAAAGTTGAACGTGAAGATTTCTGTTATCCCGGTCCTGCGCCGCAGTCAAGAGAAACTGCATTGCTCATGATTACAGATTCAGTTGAGGCCGCCGTAAGAGCCGCTAATGTCAGAGACGCACAGCCCGAAAAAATACGAAAGATAATAGATCAGGTTGTGCAGAGCAAAATAAACGAGAATCAATTTGACCATGTGAATTTTACTCTTAAGGATTTAACGGTCATTAAAGATACTCTTATGTCCGTTCTGATTTCTATGTATCACACGAGGAAAGTTAAGAAAATAGAGAAGAGGTTATAATTCTTGAAGTTATCATTGTGCTTTAATTCTACTGATGATTCATCTGATGAATGCGACAGTACTAACCCAGATATAAACAAGATTGCAGGCGTTCTCGAACATGAACTTGAAACTCTTTATCCTGAATCAAAAAATTATGAACATGCAGAGATTTCTATCACATTCGTAAAGCCCAAAGAAATTCGCGTACTCAATCACGAATACAGAAATGTTGACGAAGCCACTGATGTGTTATCTTTCCCGATGGAACTTGACGAAAGCGAAAATTTACCCGTGTTAATGCTCGGCGATATTGTTATCTGCCCAGATGAAGTTTCACGCTTACACCCCGAATTAGAATCACGCGAGGCCATGTGCTTAATGATTGCGCATTCATTTCTGCATCTGCTCGGCTATGACCATGATACACAGGAAAAAGAAAATGAAATGTGGAATATCCAGAACGGAATAAAAGATAAACTTCTGGAGGCGTTAATATAATGGCAGGAATAATTGCAGGGTTCATCATTCTGTTCATATTATCGGCATTCTTCAGCGGTGCAGAGACATCAATAACGGCAACAGGAACGGGCAAATTACGCACACTTCAGGAGCAGGGGAAATATAAATTTCTGAATTCAACGTTTCAATGGCTCATTGATGACACACAAGAGGCCTTAACCGTATGCTTAATATCAAATAATGTCGTGAATATTTCAGCGAGTGCTTTAGCTTCAACTGTTGCGCTTGAATTATTCGGGCCCCGTTCACTTGTTGCTGCCGTTCCGATTCTCACAGTCTTAATCGTGATATTCGGCGAGATTTTGCCAAAGAGTGCCGCTATGGTCTATTCTGAGAACGTGTTAATCTTTGCCGCTCCCATTTTACGCGTTCTTGCTTTCCTGATTACGCCGGTTGCATGGGCAATGAAAAAATGCGTTACGTTCATCGGGATGTTACTGCATATCGATTTAGGCACACAGAAAGTTTTCGTTACACGTGATGAAATTGAACAGGTAGTAAAAATCGGCGAAGAAAGCGGCGCATTAGAAGCAAATGAAAGACGCATGATTGACGGCATTATTGATTTTGACGAAACCAGAGTACACGAGATTATGATTCCAAGAACTGACATGATTGCACTTGAAGCTCATGACACACTTGCAGAAGCCGTTAATCTTTTCATTCAGCAGGGACATTCACGCATTCCTGTTTACGAAGAAAGCCCTGATAATATTATAGGCATTCTTTATGTTAAAGATACACTCAGGAATTTACTCGAGAGCAATTTATCATGCGAAGTCAGAACGCTCTTACGCAAGCCCATTTTCGTGCCTGAGACCATAAAGACATCCGAAGTCTTAGAGGCAATGAGGCATGAACATATTCACATTGCTATTATCGTCGATGAATACGGCGGAGTTGCGGGTATCGTTACAATGGAAGATATACTTGAACAGATTGTAGGGGAAATACAAGATGAATATGACCAGGAGATACCCGAAATTCAGAAAATGGATGACGGATCTTATATCGTTCAGGGAAGTATCAGCCTTGAGGATTTAAGTGATGCTTTAGGCTCTGAATTCGTCAGTGATGATGCTGAAAGTCTCGGAGGCCTCGTGTTAATTCTTTCCGGGAGCTTTCCTGAAGAAGGAGAAGTATTCAAATATGGGAACTGGAGAATTAAAGTTAAAGAACTCGAAGACCATCGTATAAAAGTATTGTGTTTACGTAAAATAGAATCACATACAGAACAGGAGGATGAACCAGATGAAACACTCAGACAGGAACATGATTAACCGCGTAAGAGGCAGCTTAATCGCAGGGGCAGCAGGCGATGCACTTGGCTATGTTGTTGAGTTCATGGGGCTTGGAGCAATAAAGAATACTTACGGCGAAAACGGCATCACTGAATACGACCTTAAGCCCAAATTTTTATCGCAGTCAGGAAAAGGCTTTATTTCCGATGATACGCAGATGAATTTATTCACAGCAAACGGAATTCTCATGCATGACGCTAATCATGATAATACCCTCGCACATTATGTTTATCTCGCATATCTCGACTGGATGATGACGCAAACGGATACAGACAGGCTCATGATGCAGACATACAAACGCAAAAAAGCAAAATACACACATCACACATGGCTGTATGAGATACCCGGACTTCATCACAGACGCGCACCAGGCAATACATGCATGACGGCACTTATGAGCGGTGAAATGGGAACGATAAAAGCTCCTCTGAATGACAGCAAAGGCTGCGGAGGTGTAATGAGAGCTGCTCCCGTTGCACTGCGTTATATCCCCGAAAATGACGATGACATTCGCATGATTGATACATACGGTGCTGAAATCGCTGCAATAACTCACGGTCATGATTTAGGCTGGCTTCCTGCGGCACTGCTCACTCATGTTATCGCAAGGGTCATGCAGGACTGTTCACTCCCTGATGCAATACGCGATGCACAAAAAGTAAATCAGGATTTATTCAGCGGCATAATATCCCAAAGACATTTTGACGAAATGAATGACTTGCTTGAACGCGCATTAAAACTCGCAGACTCAAAACATGATGACACAGACAATATTCGCGAAATAGGCGAAGGCTGGACTGGTGATGAGGCTTTAGCAATTGCTCTTTACTGCGCATTGAGATACCCCGATGATTTATCACAGGCTCTTATCGTTTCAGTCAATCACAGCGGAGACAGCGATTCAACCGGGGCTGTTGCAGGCAATATCATAGGGGCAATGCTGGGTTATGATGCCATTGCTGATAAATGGAAAGATAATCTTGAACT
>JAFPWQ010000273.1 GCA_017394925.1 Synergistaceae bacterium | reverse complement strand
GAGATGATTCACTCAATGAATTGCCATAATGACCCCCTCGCACAAATTTTAGGCGCATGGTCATCTGATATTAACGTCTACTCAATCATATTCAGAATATTTATCGCGGTCATACTCGCGGCTATAATAGGCTGTGAACGTTCAAGCAAAAGACATTCCGCAGGACTCAGAACATTCATACTCATATCAATGGCATCATGCGTCTCTTCAATGATCGACTCGTGCATAATCGCGCAAACAAGTCATGACTTTGCTGTGATCTCTGCGGCTTCAGTAATATCAGTTGCAATGATCAGCGGCAATTCGATTCTGTTCAGCTCAAAGAGTCAGATTAAGGGTTTAACTACGTCGGCAGGTTTATGGGCTTGCGGCATTATCGGACTCGCTACAGGCGCAGGGCTTTACACAATAACATTCATTGCGTTCATCGCGTTGTTATGCAGTATCTCGCAATTGCCGTTCATCGAAGCTATACTCAAAGACAGGTCAAATCACTTCGAGATTCATCTGGAACTCAAGAACAGTCTTAACCTTCAGGACTTTGTTGTGATTATCCGCAAACTTGGACTCAAAATTGATGACATTGAATTAAATCCGGCATATGCTAATTCAGGTTTAAGCGTCTATTCCGTTTCAATTACGATAAGTGAGCGGGATTTCAAGAAATACAAGAAGCATAGTGATATTATAGAGGCGTTACGGACACTTGATTATATTCACTATATCGAAGAAATGAATTAAAATATAGTATTCGTTTAGATATTCACAAAGGAGATTTAGTTTTTCATGCAGATCAAAGTAACAAAAAATCCCAATCCCGGCACTTTACCTCCAAGCGATAAGTTAGGTTTCGGCACAATCTTTTCGGATCATATGTTCATCATGGACTATAACGATTCAGAGAAATGGCACAATGCAAGAATCGTTCCTTACGGGCCGTTGTCGCTCATGCCTTCAGGTGATGGCATACAGTACGCAAATACAGTTTTCGAGGGAATGAAAGCATATCGCTGGGCGGACGGAAGCGTTCATTTATTCAGGGCAATTGAGAACGCAAAACGCATTAACGTATCAGCTGAGAGAATCGGACTCCCTGAAGTACCCAATGAAATATTTCTTGAAGCTGTTCATGAACTCGTGAAAATCGATTCGTCATGGGTGCCAACAGGAAACGGGACATCACTTTACATCAGGCCGTTCATCTTCGCTACGGACGAGGAGCTTGCACTTCACGGAATCCACAAGGCTATATTCTGCATCATCACATCACCGAGCGGAAGTTATTTCGCTGAAGGCATTAAACCCGTAAAGATCATGCTTGAGACTGAAGACGTAAGAGCAGTACGCGGCGGAACAGGTTACACGAAATGCGGCGGAAATTATGCGGCTTCCAACAGAGCAGGAGACCGGGCATTAGCAAAAGGCTATTCGCAGGTGTTATGGCTTGACGGCGTTCACAGAAAATACATCGAAGAAGTCGGCGCAATGAATGTCATGTTCAAGATTAACGGAACTGTCGTTACACCTTCACTTGAGAACGGCTCAATTCTCGGAGGCATTACCCGCAAATCATGCCTTGAGGTGTTACGCAGCTGGGGAATTCCCGCCGAAGAAAGATTACTCAGTGTTGATGAATTGATTTCAGCGGCTGAATCAGGAAAACTTGAAGAGGCTTTCGGAACTGGTACGGCTGCAGTTATCTCACCGATCGGGGAGCTTATGTACAACGGGAAAAAATACACGGTCAATGACTTCAAGATAGGGCCGGTTGCACAGAAATTATATGACGAACTGACCGGAATTCAATGGGGAACAAGACCAGATAAATACGGCTGGACGGAATGCGTGTAATTCTTCCGTGTTTCGCGAAAATAAATTTAACTCTCAGAGTCATTAACAGGAGACATGACGGTTATCATAATCTTGTGTCTGCTTTCATGAAAATTAATTCGGGCGATATTCTTTATATTTCAGAATCGACAGCAGGAATTGACATCGTGAACGCTAATATTGCTCTTAAAGGCGAAAATATCGTTGCTAAGGCTCTGAGAGTTGCACGTTCTGAAGGATTCAAGATTCCGTTTCTGAACGTCAAGATTCACAAGAGCATTCCGCCCGGTTCTGGACTCGGTGCAGGATCAGGAAATGCGGCAGCTGTCCTCTGGTGGCTTGGGGCTGAACGTGTTGCGCCTAAAGTCGGGGCTGATGTTGCATTTCTCTGTTCGGGAAAAAATACAGCTTTAGTTTCAGGCATCGGCGATATTATTGAACCCATTCATGAGCCTCCTTTGCACGGCGTGATCGCTATTCCGAACTGGGAGACTAATACGAAAACCGCATACGAAGAACTCGATTCAGTTGGCTATAATATCGATACTATGCTTGCCCGCAAGGAAGTCAAAGATATATATCACTCGAACGCAAAAGCTGGTAAACGCTTAGGATTACTGCCGAATGATTTCGTGAAAGTTCTGATTCAGAAACACCCGAAATATAATGAACTCTTCAGAATTTTAGATAATGCCGGTGCTGATTCGTGGGGAGTTACAGGTTCGGGAAGTTCCGTATTCGGATTAATGAGCCGTCCTGCAATAATCAAATGGCCGGAGTATATTAAACACGTGTTATATTTTTAGCAGGATATATTTTCCCCCTGAGGCTTTTCAGCTTTTGGGGGAACTTTTCCAGCCAGTTATAAGTCGTAGTGTTATTTCCCGTTTCACATAACCTAATACGCGGTGAACGTATGAAAAAAATTTTTTGAAGATGCTTTTATGTGCATACTCTTTTTCATAAAAATAAACGTTCAGTTCTTTGGTCTTAAGCTTGTTTTTCAGTATGTATACGTTCATCAGCCTCTCTGCCATATATGCAAATACACGCTTTCGTCCGGAATTATAATGCTCTGAATGTATCAGGAGGGGCTCAACTTCTGAAAGCACAGAAAAAAGCCATTCGCAATATTTAATAAATTCATCATACTTCATTATGAACATGCAGAACAGAGAAATCTTGTTATTACGCTCCATGAAGTTCATGAACGTCTCATAATAATCCGGGAATTTTTCGTTAATAACTTTTCTGAGTGTACGGTAATCTTCACTGGAGTGACATTGCGAATACTGCCAGTACACGGGAATTAAAAATGAATCTCTCTTTGCAGTAATAATTCTTCCGCTCTCAAGAATATTTATTATCTCGTCAGGGTTCACTCTGTATTTGCGTATTTCTTCCGCAGGTTTCTCAATCAGGCTCGTAAAATACTTTCTCTCATGAAAAGCAAAGAATCTCCTGTAATGAGTCCAGCCGACATATTTTACATCAGGATAAATTTTCTTAAGGTTCTTCCATGCCCAATATAAAGCTGTGAGTTCTGAGTATGTCGGATTCTTTTCACTTATGTTATCGCATGCTTGACCGTTTAATTCATTATCGCCCTGAATATGAAGATCTGTATCTGATATTGTCCTGCCTGCCTGAATCGGAAAAAGAATCCCGTCATCAAGAGGAGGCAATCCATATGAATCATAATAACATATAAGAATCTTTAAGGCATTACTTTGGCTCTTGGCTCTTGACAATGATAACTGCTCATTTTGCTTCTGTCAATCCTTCTTTCACGCGAAAATTTTTACGAATTATAACACAGTCAGTTCATGTTATACTCAGTTCACCCATCATAAAAAATTTTTCGGAGGTGTATTCATTTTGATTCGTCTCAATAATATCTTCGTGAAGTTCGGAGATTTTGAAGCCCTTCGCGATATTAACGTTCACGTCAAAGAAGGACAGTTCTATACGTTTCTTGGTCCTTCAGGCTGCGGAAAAACTACAACTCTGCGAACAATCACGGGATTCATTGAACCTTCAGCCGGTACTGTCTTAATGAACGGCAATGACATAACGCATGTTCCAATTGAGAAGCGCAATATCGGAATCGTCTTCCAGTCTTACGCACTCTTCCCGACAATGACAGTTTATGACAATATTGCTTTTGGACTCAAGATTAAGAAGCTCGGCAAAAAAGAAATTGACTCGAAAGTCCGCACAATCGCATCAAAAGTTGATTTGAATGATGAGCAATTGCAGAAGGCAGTAAGTCAGTTATCAGGAGGACAGCAGCAGAGAGTCGCAATCGCAAGAGCACTCGTAACTGAACCCGCGATTATTTGCATGGATGAGCCGCTCTCGAATCTTGATGCAAAATTACGTGTCCAGTTACGCAATGAACTCAAGAAAATGCAGCGTGAATTCGGAATCACAACTATATACGTAACTCACGATCAGGAAGAAGCATTGACGCTTTCAGATTGCATATCAGTGTTCAACAAGGGCGTAATCGAACAGACCGGCGATCCTAACGAGATATACAATCATTCAAAGACAGAATTCGTTGCGAATTTCATCGGCGACATTAACAGGCTCGAACCTGCAATCACATCACAGCTCAGGCTCAATGAGAATCAGAATCATTTCATCAGGCTCGAACGCATTCATGTAGATCGTGATTCAGACTCAGGCTTTGACGGCACAATCGAATCGCAGGAATATTACGG
>JAFPWQ010000035.1 GCA_017394925.1 Synergistaceae bacterium | reverse complement strand
GAATGGGTGAACGAGAATCAGCACCCGGAAATTTCAGAACACTATGACTATTATTATGTGCCTTCGTTCTTCGTTGATGGCGTTAAAATTTACGAGGCTAAACGCGGCGAGACTTACGAAGAATGCAAAGAGAATGTGAGACGCGTATTTGATACCGCACTCGCATAGCCTGAAAAATATTTAGTCATTCTTAATCAAAAAGTCAGTAATTGTTACGATATGATTAACCAAAGTCAGTAGTATAATTTCCTGCGTTGTGAGGGAGAAATAAAGAAGCTCACATGAAAATATAACGAAGGAGATTGATTACTATGGCAAGAGAGAGATTTTATCCTATGATGAGAATGATGGATCCTGAAAGCATAATTGACAGTTTCACGAGAGGATTTGCATCACCATTCTTTGACGATAATTTTTCAGGTTTCGGAACAAAAGTAGATTTGTATCGCAAGGACGGAAAAATTTTTGTTGAGGCAGAATTACCCGGAATTGCTCCTGAAAATGTAGACCTTCATGTGTATTCAGACAGGCTGACGTTATCAGCAGAGAAGAAGAGCGAATCAAAAGAAGGCGACCCGGATAAAAGTTATTTCAGGAGTGAAAGAAGTTACGGTAAAGTTGAACGCGTCATATCATTCCCAGTTGAAGCTGACCCCGAAAGCGCAAAGGCAGCATTCAGGAACGGAGTTTTGACGGTTGAAGTTGCCGAAAAGAGTCAGGACAAAGCACACAAGAAAGTAAGCATTACAGCAGAAGCATAAACGCAAATCGAAATTCACGCCGCAGTCTTAAACACAGGGCTGCGGTTTTTTCATGCGCGTTCACATGTGATAGTATGTGTGCATGATAGACATTAAGAATCTAAAACTCTCATTCGGCGAAAAAATTATATTCAGGAATATTAATCTGCAGATCACGGATAACTCACGAATCGGAATCGTGGGTCCTAACGGTGCAGGCAAGACTACATTACTGCGTGTTCTCATGGGTGAACTTGAACCCGATGACGGTGTGATTGAACGCTCAAAGAATCTCACTGCCGGTTATCTTCCGCAAGACCTCGTTGAACTTGAAGCTGTGCCGTTAATCGAATACCTAAAGCATAAAGCAGGCATTGCAGAAATAGAATCAAAACTGAGAATCATAGAAGAGAAATTATCACGTTCAGACGCGAATCACGAAGAGCTGCTGCAGGAGCATTCGAGGCTTGAAAGACGCTTTGAGAATTCCGGCGGCTTTGCGTTTGAATCAATTGCAATGAAAGTTCTTCATGGATTAGGCTTCGTGAAAGGCGATGAAAATAAAAACTGTCATGATTTTTCAGGCGGCTGGAAAATGCGTATCGCTATGGCCGCATTGTTATTGTCTTCGCCTGATGTGTTACTGCTCGATGAACCTACGAATCATCTTGATACTGAATCAATGGAATGGCTTGAAGGCTGGCTGAGAACACATAAGGGAGCAGTTGTATCTGTCTCACATGATACACGCTTTCTTGAGAATACCGCAGAGAATATCGCAGACCTTGAACACGGAGTTATCACGTTATATCCATGCGGTTATGATGAATATCTTGAACTCAAAGAGCAGAACAGGGAGTTACTCGAAAAGGCATATGCGAATCAAAAGCTCAAGATTCAGAAGATAGAATCATTCGTGAATCGATTCAGGTACAAGGCAACGAAGGCAGCACAGGTTCAGAGCAGGATTAAACAGCTTGAGAAGATAGAGAGAATCGAATTATCCGTGCATGATAAGAGCGTGAAGATAAATATCCCTGAGGCAGACCCAAGCGGCTGGGAAGTTCTGAAGGTAATGAATCTCTCGAAGAGTTACGGCGCGTTAAACGTCTTTGAGGGAATCAATTTCACGATTAATCGCGGTGAACGTGTTGCTCTTGTGGGAGTCAACGGTGCAGGAAAGTCCACGCTGTTACGCATACTCAGCATGAACGAAGAGCCGACATCAGGAAGCGTTAAGCATGGCCATAACGTGAAATTCTCGTATTACTCACAGGAAAGCGCATATAATATCAATTATTCACATACAGTGTGGGAAGAGGCCAGAAGTGTATCATCGAAACTTAATGACGCTGAACGAAGAAATTTACTCGGTGCGTTCTTATTCTCAGGTGATGATATTCACAAACCCGCAAGCGTTTTATCTGGAGGGGAGAAGGCAAGATTAGCCCTGTATAAACTCATGCTTGAGGAGACGAATTTCTTGATTCTCGATGAACCTACGAATCATTTGGACCAGAATACTCGTGAAATTGTAGAACGTGCACTGCTCAAATATCAGGGTACGCTGTTAATCGTCTCACATGACCGCCATTTTCTTGATGTCCTCGCTGAAAGAGTATTAGAGATTCGCGAAGGCAGATTATACGATTATCCAGGCAATTACTCATGGTTTCTTGAGAAGCGCGAAGAGAATATTGCAGGTGCTCATGAAGACGTGAAAGCAAACATGAAAGTTAAAGCCGTTAAGCATGAAAATAATCTGCGTGAGATAAAAGAGACTAAGAAGATGATTGCGCAGTCAGAAAAGAAGATTGCGGATTATGAGACGAGAATAGCAGAGATTGACAGGGAATTATGCGAGCCGGAGACGTTAAAGAATTCGCAGAGGATTCAGGAGTTAATGATAGAGCGTGATAAACTTGACAGAGAACTTAAAGATTTATATGATGAATGGGAAGATTTGAATCTTAAACTTGAAGCACTGAAGGAGTGATCGAATTCATGAGCGAAGTAACTATCGTATGCTGTTATAACAATGAGGCTATATACAATGATTTCGTGAACACACTGAAAACTCAGACATGTCCGTATGAATTAATCGGGATTGATAACAGTGGCAACGGAAGATTTACGTCATGTGCTGCGGCGTATAATTCTGTGATTAATGACGTGAAGACTAAATACGTGATATATTCTCATCAGGATATATTACTGCAGGATTCAGATACGCTTGCGAAGTTCGTATCGTATCTTGACAGAATCAAACGTGATGATATTCTCGGTGTTGCTGGAGTAAAGTTCAATATTAAGAGAGCTTACACCAATATCAAACAAATCGATAATAGAACAGAAGAATTAATATTTGCAGGAAAACATCGTCTTGAAAGCGATTTTATGGAATGCGATACAGTAGATGAATGTTTTTTCGGAGGATACACTGAGCATTTCAGAAATTATCTGTTTGATGATGCCGTCTGCGACAACTGGCACTTATACGCCGCAGAAGCATGCCTGAGAACTAAGTCAAATACTAATGGAGGGCAAATTTACATATGCGATATAAACCTGATTCACAGATCATCTGGTAATGTAAACTTTGCTTTCGTCTATGACTTCTGTAAATTATGCAGAAAATATCACAAACACTTTTCATTCATCAACACGAGCTGCGGAAGATCAAAAACGGATATATTTCATCTTGGCATTTATGTGCTTTACCGTTTAGGAATAAGCATTTTAAACTGGACAAGAATGTATGATATAGTCAAAAGATTACTCAGGATAGAATAATAAATTATATCGGGCAGATTTTTTGAGGACTTATCCAGAATCATAAGCACTAAACGTGATTCGCATATTTCACGCTTAATATTGGGCTGGCACGCTAGCTTTATTCTCACTGAAGACGGAAGATATAACACCGGCTTTGTGCCTGACTCAATGAAGGAGCCGCACACATCAAGGCAGGTTCACACGGAGGCATTAATCACTTCAACGCTTAAAGAATTAGCAGCTCTTTATGTCTCACCGTTCCCGCAGGAATTCGCCGCAGCAAGTGCAGCATGTTCTCTTCTTGTGCCGTTCGTGAATGACTCAGGACTACCCCTTGATGCAATGATGACCTGTGCAAGAGGGGACAAAGTTGCAGTATTGGGATATGAACGCGATATGATTCCCTTCATGCGTGAATGGGGCTGGCGGATCGCAATATTCGATGACAGGTGCGCAGGCAGAAATGAATGTTACACTCAGGATGAATTCTCAAGAGGTGTACGCGAGGCCGAATGGGTATGGTTGTCTCCAGAGGCAATAAGAGACCGCTGGCTGTTATCGACTCAGAATATCCTGCGCGAAAAGAACGGTTGCTTTCTTCAGGGGCCGGGAATACCTGCAGTTCCCGAAATATTTTCACGCATGGGCATAACTCATCTCGTATCACCAGTAATCACTCACGAATCTGATTCGCGAATAATCGAGGCTCATATTTCAGCAGGAGGCAGCACATGGTTATGTGAGGGCTTAACGTGGCGCGTGTATTCGTGAATGATGATATAATTCGCACATCCCAAAAAATTATTGAAAGGATGTAGCATAACATGAAGTTCTGTAAGTTTATGTTAGCGTTCGTATTCGTATCATTGATTATGTGTTCTGTCTCGCAGGCTGCTCCTGTAGTCATTAACGTCGGCTATGAGAATGCAGTAACTGAACCCGCACATCTTGCTGTCGAACAATGGAAGAAACTTGTCGAAGAGAAATCCGGCGGAGCAATCGAGTTAAAGCTGTTCCCGAATTCCACTCTCGGCAAGAAGAATGATCTGATTGACCAGATGCTCATCGGCGAAAATATTATCACGGTTGCTGACGGTGCATTCCTCGCTGAATACGGCGTTAAGGATTTCGGATTCTTCTATGCGCCTTATGCTTTCGAGGACTGGAATCAATTATGGAAAGTTCTTGCAAGCGACTGGTATAAAGATTTATGCGACAAGTTAGCCGCCGCAGGAGGAATTCGTGTTCTCACGTCAAACTGGATTTACGGCGCAAGAGATATTCTCTCAATCAAACCCGTACATACACCTTCAGACCTGAAGAAAGGCTTAAAGCTTCGTGTGTCGTCAAATGAACTTTCGATTAAGAGCTTTGAATCTCTCGGCTCAACTCCCGTAGGTATGGACATGGGTGAAGTCTATCAGGCCATGAGCGGCGGTACGATTGACGCTGTCGAGAACCCAATATCATCACTGTATAACCGTTCATTCCAGGAAGTAGCGAAGTATCTCGTCAAGAATGAGCATATTCTCGCAACATCAATGTGGATCTGCGGCGAGAGTTTCTTCACGACATTAACGCCCGAACACCAGAAGATTCTCATGGAATGTGCAGACGAGGCCGGACTGTATAACAATAAGCTCTATGACCAGAAGACAGCCGAAGCAGAAGCAGGAATGCTCAAAGCAGGAGTAACGATTCATGAGCTTACGCCCGAAGAAAAAGCCGAATGGATTAATGCCGCACAGCCTTTCTTCAAGAACGCGTCAAAGATTCTCGGCTGGACTGAAAATCTCTATGATACAGTTCACGCAATAGCAACGAAGTAAAACTTGCAAAATTAAAATCAGGGTGGCAGTTATCGCTGTCATCCTTTTTTTGTAACGGAGGTTAGCATGGAAAACAACAAATTAAACTGGAAAGTCTTATTGCTGAATATCGATGTCGTAATTGCATCTGTAGCTATGTGCGTTCTCGTTGCACTGACATTTGCAGGAGTAATTGCGCGCTATATTATCGGCTCACCGTTCACATGGATAGAAGAGATTCAGGCCGCAATGATTATCTGGGTAGTATTCGG
>JAFPWQ010000272.1 GCA_017394925.1 Synergistaceae bacterium | reverse complement strand
GTTCTTGATTTAAGCTAAAATCAAAGGAGGAAAGATGAAATATGCAGTTCAGGCGTTCAGTAAAAAAATGTGAATTAAATTCACACAGTAAGCCAGGATTTACCCTTGTTGAACTGCTGATAGTGATAGTAGTAATCGGAATATTATCGGCTATGACGATGCTCGCAGCAAGTGAGTTTGTAGATTCATCGAAGGCCACAAAAATCATAAGCGACCTGACGCAATTGAAGAAGGCAGCAACAGCCTGGTATCTTGATAATTATGATAAGGTGATCTGGGCAACGGACGGCACAAAGAACGGCTACAAGTTAAACGGAAAGGATGAGATACACACATTTTTGAACAGTCATCCGGAAGAAATTTTCAGATATATGAGCAATGGATTTCAGGTGAACAACGGAGTAAAGGGAAAGAATCCCAAAAACAAGAATGATTACAGTGAGTTCTATTCCAAATCAGGAGGTTTTTCCGTGTACATGGGTAATGCCAATACCAGGCTTTATGTTATGTACAGAATATCAGAAGATGACAAGAAGAAGGATCAGATAAGGCTTAGGGAAAAACTGAAGGGTCGTGCGAAATCAGTAGGATTGCTTTTATATGAAGTTGGCAAGCAGCCTAGAACTTATAACGGCGAAAATTTTGTATTCATGCAGGTATTAACATTGGAAGATCATCCTGAAAAACGAAAATAACGGAGGGAAATAAATGCAGTTCAGACGTTTCGGAACTAAATATTATGTCCGTATAGACCGCGGCGAAGAGATAATGAGTACGCTTAAGAAATTTTGCGAGGCAGAGAAAATCACGCTTGGTGAAGTTAAAGCACTTGGAGCAGTCAATGATTTCACAGTTGGACTATTTGACGTGAAAGAGAAAAAGTATCACTCTAACAGGTTCCAGTTTGACGCTGAAATCACAAGCTTATGGGGAACAGTTACGACCATGAACGGCGAAGTCTATCTGCATATTCACATGAGTGCAGGCGACATAAACGGTCATGTATTCGGCGGACATCTGAACAGTGCAACAGTGAGTGCTACATGCGAGATGATAGTTTATGACCTTTCAGAAGGGAATTCAAACGGCTATGTTGTCGAACGCAAATTCAATGATGAAATAGGCTTAAATCTGTTTGAATTCATTAACTGATAATTGATGTCAGAACTTGATGAATTAACCGGCTTGTTCACGCGCAAATCATTTCATGAGCAGGCCGGAAAAATTTTATGCACACATAATAATCTTGCAGTAGTCTGGTTAAATCTGGACAATTTCAAGATGTTCAACGAGAGATTTGGCTTTGAACGCGGCGATGACTTACTCAGAGAGACGGCCGGAATAATCAGCACAATATTTTCACGTGATTTATACCCTGATAATATATCAGCGAGATTTTCGGATGATAATTTTGTGGTATTAACTGACTGGGCGAATGCTGAGATGAACACGGAGATGATACAGCAGTATTTATGTGAAAATCACTCGGACGTATCATTAAGACTAAGAGCCGGAATATATTTCCCGTCCGAACACGAAGATATACGTTCATCGTGCGACAGAGCCAAACTTGCCTGTGATAGTATCCGCAAAAATCATAGTGTGAACTCGTGCATGTTTCACGATGGAATGAGCCGGAAACTTGAACTTCAGCAGTATATTCTTGATACGTTGGACATGGCCATGAAGAATAAATATATACAGGTGTTATATCAGCCGATAGTGAGACTGTCAGACGGCAAAATCTGCGAAACGGAAGCCTTAACCCGCTGGAATGACCCTGAGAGAGGTTTTATCTCACCAGCTGAATTTGTCCCTGCACTTGAGAAATACCGTGAGATTCACAAGCTCGATATATATGCATTAAGTCAGGTCTGCAATGACTATAAACTGCGCATGAAAAGAAACTTGCCTTTAGTTCCCGTGTCAATAAATTTATCGCGCTTAGACTTTGAATTATGCAATATTTTTCATGAAGTAGAAACAGCTGTGAACATGAGCAGTATACCCCGAAGTATGATACGGATAGAGATAACAGAGAGCATAAATGAAGATGAGACATCGGTATTAAATCTCGGCATAGAAAAATTCAGGGCAATGGGTTATCAGGTCTGGATGGATGATTTCGGTTCAGGCTATTCATCATTGAATGTCCTGAAAGACTATAATTTTGACACGATAAAATTCGACATGAAATTTCTTCACGGCTTTGACATCAACAAGTCAGACAAGGCGAAATATATCATCAGTTCAAATCTGTCAATGGCGCGCTTAATGGGAATGCAGGCACTAGCAGAAGGAGTAGAGAATGCCGAACAGTTAGAATATTTGCAGTCAATCGGATTTGACAAAGCTCAGGGTTATTATTTCGGTCGTCCTATGAGACTTGAAGAGATATTCAGATTAGGGAGGGAAGTCGAAGCGATAAAACTCTGTTAAAATACCCCTATCCATACAGACATATAGACAAGGGGGTATAGTCAATGCTCAACAGGAAAATCAATGAGCTGATAGCATTTGCCATACATCACGGACTAATCACGGAACAGGATAAACGCTGGGCATCGAACATGTTAATCGGTGTACTAGGCGTAAATGAATTTGAACCCGAAGACGTAAAGCATGAATTCGGGAACTCACCCGACAGCATATTATCAGGTATATTAGACTGGTCAGCGGAGAATAATCTCATTGAGGACACGGAGACGGAACGTGATTTGCTTGACACGAAATTAATGGGAGTACTCACGCCGAGACCTTCAGATGTGATTAGTGAATTCGAATCACTCAGGAAAACTTCACCAGTGAATGCCACGAACTATTTTTATTCACTGGGAGTATCATCGAATTATATCAGGTCAGAACGCACAGCGAAAAATATCTGCTGGAAGACGCAAACAGAATACGGCGAGCTTGATATAACAATCAACATGTCGAAGCCCGAAAAAGACCCAAGAGACATAGCCAAAGCCCGCGCAATAAAATCAACAGGTTATCCGAAGTGCCTGTTATGCAAAGAGAACGAAGGCTTTTACGGCAATCATGCACACCCTGCAAGACAGAATATAAGATTAATACCCGTAGAGCTTAACGGTAAGACATGGTATTTCCAGTATTCCCCGTACAGTTATTACAATGAACATTGCATAGTGCTTGATGAAAATCATGTGCCGATGTTAATTTCCCGTGAGACGTTTGCAAATCTTTTCGCATTCATTGAGAAATTCCCGCATTATTTCGTTGGTTCAAATGCAGATTTGCCCATTGTCGGAGGCTCTATTCTCTCGCATGACCACTATCAGGGCGGGCGTTATGTGTTCGCAATGGATAATGCGCCGTATGAGAAGCTGTACGATGTTCATGATTCAGAAATCAAAGCGGGCAGAATCACATGGCCGATGTCAGCGATAAGACTGCAGTCATTGAACCCTGAGAAGTTAATATCACTTGCGGATAAGATATTAAGTGCGTGGCGTGAATGGACAGATGAGAGCGTAAATATCCTTGCGTATTCAGAGAATGAGCCTCATAACACGATAACACCGATTGCCAGACGTAAGAATGAGCTATACGAGCTTGATTTAGTTCTGCGCAATAATCGCACGAGTGAAGAGCACCCGTTGGGAATATTTCATCCGCATTCAGAAGTTCATCACATCAAGAAGGAAAATATCGGCCTGATTGAGGTTATGGGTCTTGCAGTCTTACCGGCGAGACTGAAACATTCACTTGAACGCATAAATCATGAATGGCTTGAAGGTCATGAGAGATTACCCGATGAACTTAATGCTCATGAAGTATGGTATGAAGCACTCAGAAAGAAGCATGAAGGTCTGACGGGTGAAGAGAATGTACGTTCAATGATACGTGATGAAGTCGGACATGTCTTCAAGCAGGTGTTGACTGACAGCGGAGTGTTTAAGCGCAATGCACAAGGATTAGCGGCATTCGATAAGTTTGCAGGGGAGGCGTTATCATGACAGAGAAAAAATTCCCGTCTGGTTTCTTATGGGGCGGAGCTACTGCGGCAAATCAGTGTGAAGGTGCATATGACATTGACGGTCGCGGATTATCGAGCGTAGATGTCATTCCTTCGGGGCAATACAGAATGAAAGTTGCACGCGGTGAGCTTAAAATGCTTGAATGTCAGACAGGCTATGAATACCCTTCGCATGAGGCAATAGACATGTATCATCACTGCAAGGAAGATATTGCATTATTCGCTGAAATGGGCTTCAAGTGTTACAGGCTCTCTATTGCATGGACGCGTATATTGCCCAACGGTGATGATGATATTCCCAACAAGGCAGGAATTGAATTCTACCGTTCGTTATTTCAGGAGTGCAGAAAATATAACATTGAGCCTCTTGTTACGATTGACCATTTTGACACACCGATTGCGCTGATAAAGAAATACGGCGGCTGGCGTAACAGAAAAATGATTGACGCATACCTGAAATACTGCCGGGTGATATTCAGTGAGTATAAATCGCTCGTAAAGTACTGGATAACGTTCAACGAGATAAATATGTTGCTTCATATGTCATTCATGGGAGCTGGAATAGTCTTTGATGAAGATGAACCCAGAGAACGCATAAAGTACATGGCCGCACATCATGAATTGCTTGCGAGTGCGCTTGCTGTGAAACTTGCGCATGAGATTATGCCCGGGTGCAAAATTGGCTGTATGTTAGCCGCCGGAAATTTTTACCCGTACACATGCAATCCAAATGATATTTTTGACTCTCTGGAAAAGGACAGGGATAACTATTTCTTCACGGACGTACAAGCAAGAGGCGCATATCCAGTATGGGCAATGAAAAGAATGAAACGTGCAGGTCTTGATGATATATGCACAGATGAAGACGCAAAGATACTTGCTGACGGGACAGTAGATTACATTGCGTTCTCGTATTATTCGAGCAGATGTACGACCGCTGACCCTGAGATATTCGCGAAACATGCCAAACCCGGAAATGCAGTATTTCGTTCAGTGATTAATCCCTATCTCAAGAATACCGAATGGGGCTGGCAGATTGACCCTCTCGGACTTCGCATAACAGCTAACACCCTCTTTGACAGATACAGCAAGCCGTTATTTGTTGTGGAAAACGGACTTGGTGCTGTTGATACGCTCACGGAAGACGGGAAAATTCACGACACCTACAGGATAGAATATTTACGTCAGCATTTGCTTGCACTGAGAGATGCTATCACAGAGGACGGAATTCCTGTTATGGGCTTTACGGCTTGGGGATGCATTGATTTGGTGAGTGCGTCATCAGGTGAAATGAAGAAACGTTACGGAATGATTTATGTCGATAAAGACGATAACGGAAAGGGTACACTTAAGCGCATTCGGAAGGATAGCTTTTACTGGTACAGGGAAGTAATTGCGTCTGAGGGTGCGAGCCTTTAGGGAAAAGAAAGAATAAACATTTTTCGAGGTGATGATTATGACTGCACTGTTAGGAATAACAAATAAGACAGTTCCGTTTTCAGCATTCAAAGAGGGAAAAGCTGCTGAAATTTTTGCGGAAGTCAGACGTTCAGGTACAGCGATAATAGTTGATAATGACGAGAATGAACTTTGCGCTGTTATGAGGCCTGAAGATTACGAAAGACAGATAAAAGAATATAATGAAGTTCTGCAAAAAGCACTGGCACATGAACGCATAACACATCACGAGCTTTAATCAGCATAACGAAAGGAGATTAACATAATGGACTTCAAAGAATTAGCCGCAATAATACTCGAAAACATCGGCGGAAAAGGAAACGTAAAATCAGTCGTACACTGCGCAACACGTTTACGCTTCACTCTCCACAATGACGCATCAGCAAAAACAGATGTACTCACGAAAACTAAAGGCATTCTCTCAGTTGTGAATGCAGGAGGTCAGTATCAAATCGTAATTGGTCCTGATGTCCCACAGTTATACGAGGAAGTTTTAGCTCAGGGAGGTTTTGATGCCGCCGCCCCAGTCGATGACCCTAACGCCGAAAAAGAAGATAATCGTTCAAAGCTCAGCAAATTACTTGAGAGCATTGCGAGTATCTTTCAGCCGATTATACCAGCAATCACGGGTGCAGGTTTGCTCAAGGCTTTAATGGCATTGTTCGCGTGGTTAGGCTGGCTCAAATCAGGAACTCAGACGTACATAATCTTAAATGCAATGGCTGATGCCGCGTTTTACTTCATGCCGATATTACTCGCCGCATCATGTGCAAGAAAATTCAAATGCAATCAGGGGAACGCTTTAGCTCTCGCAGGTGTTCTCGCGTATCCTTCATTCGTGAGTCTTTTAGGCGGAAAAGATGCTGTAACCTTTCTGGGCTTTTTGCCGGTAACGAAAGCTATATATGCCTCGTCCGTTATTCCCATAATATTAGGCGTATGGTTCATGTCCGTTGTCGAACACTGGATACAGAAAGTTTCACCCAAAGCAATAAAATTCTTCTCTGTTCCCTTAGTGAGCTTAATTGTCGGTGCTGCTGTTACCATTACGCTATTAGGCCCGATAGGCTCATGGGTATCAGGATTAATTAACGCCTTATTCACATGGATGAACGCATCTATACCGTGGCTTGTTCCTACGGTCGTAGGCATATTCTCGCCGTTACTCGTCATGACAGGCACGCATTACGGACTTATTCCCATTGGCACGAATAATCTCGCAACCGTAAAATGGGATTCAGTTGTAATCGGCATGTTACCGTCAAACGTGGCACAGGGAGCGGCAGGTCTTGCAGTGGCTTTACGCTCAAAGAACCCTGACACCAAACAGCAGGCATCATCTGCAGGATTAACGGCTGTTCTGGGCATAACTGAGCCGGTGCTTTACGGTGTCAATATGCGTTTCACTTTCCCGTTGTACGCGGCCATGATTGGAGGCGGTTTAGGCGGCTTGTATCTCGGATTAACACGGGTAGCCCGCTTTGCTGGAGGCTCACCGGGTCTGTTAGTCTTACCGGCATATATTCCTCCTGCTGACGTTGCGAATTTAGGCTACACAATGACGAATTTCCTTCATGCTGTAATCGGCGGCGTTGTCGTTGCATTCGTGGGTGCATTCGTGGCATGTAATATCATGTTCGACATATGGAAACGCAAAGGCAAATTAGCTCCCGAAGAAATTAATGCTCCCGACGTAATACCTGATGTACCCGATGATGCTATTGTTGCTGTCATGAACGGAAAATTTATCGGCCCGGATGATATGAAAGATGAAATGTTTGCGCGTCAGGATATGGGTCAGACCGTCGCTATTGAACCCTCTGACGGCTTAGTATGCGCTCCTGTGAACGGCAAGATTGAAATGATTTTCGAGACAGGACACGCTTTCGGTATGAGAATGTCTGACGGTACAGGATTATTGATTCACATCGGAGTTGATACCGTTAATCTCAAAGGTCAGGGCTTTACCGTCTTAAAGAAGGCAGGCGATACTGTAAAAGCTGGTGAACCTGTTGTGCGTGTTGACTTAGACGTTCTCAAGAAGGCTGGGTATTCTTCGCAGACCATGATAGTAATCACTGAACCTGTTAATGATGACATGAAAGTTGCTTTTACTGAGTTCGGCAAGAATGTTAAACGCGGGGAAATTCTGAACAGGTAAAGCATAAAGATTAAAGGCTCATGGTCATGTAAAATTGGCTGTGGGCTTTTTTTGTGTTGTAATGCATGTTCATAGTATAATTATTACATTCAAGGGGTAAAATTCCAATAACAATTTAAACGAGGGAGTGATTTTTTTGAGTCGCCTTAGCATTATGTCAGAGACCAAAGCACAAGCTGCTGTTGACGCTCTGCATAACGATTTAGAACGTCGCGTTAAAGCCGCACCTCCGGATATATGTCCGCTTGATGTCGCAAGCAGTTATCTTAAAGTATGTTCTGCTCAGACTTGCGGAAAATGTGTGCCCTGTCGTGTCGGTCTGCCTCAAATGGAAAGACTGATTGATGATTTACTTGACGGCAACGGAGACATGAATACCGTTAATTTAATCGAGAAGACAGCCGAAAGTGTAGCATCATCTGCAGACTGTGCAATAGGTTACGAGGCCGCTAACATGGTTCTCAAAGGTCTTAAAGGTTTCAGAGATGACTACGAAGCTCACGCAAAGCATAATCATTGTGCCGCTGAAGGGTTCAGAGCTGTACCATGTGTTACATTATGCCCCGCTCATGTAGATATACCCGGCTATATTGCTCTCGTCAATGCCGGTCGTTATGCCGATGCCGTAAGATTAATACGCAAAGATAACCCGTTCCCGTCAGTGTGTGCAATGGTCTGCGAACATCCATGCGAGAATAAATGCCGTCGTAGAATGGTCGATGACGCAATTAATATTCGCGGCTTAAAGCTCTACGCTATTGACCATGCTGGACATGTTCCCGTCTATCGTGAAGGTGAAAAGCCTGCTCCGGCAACCGGCAAGAAAGTCGCGATTATCGGCGGTGGTCCCAGTGGTATTAGTGCCGCATATTATCTCGGAATGATGGGTCATTCAGTCGAAATATTTGAACAGCGAAAAAGATTAGGCGGTATGTTACGCTACGGCATTCCGTCATACAGACTGCCAAGAGAAATATTGCATGAAGAAATTGAAACGTTACTCACCGCTGGAGACATTAAGGTTCACAAAGAGGTCTCTGTTGGAGGTCCTGATTTCCCGTTAAAGAAATTACGCGATGAATTCGATGCCGTCTATATCGCAATCGGTGCTCACACGGACAAATCTCTCAAGATACCAGGTGAAGATGCAGAGGGCGTAATGTCAGCTGTCGAACTGTTAAGGCGTATCGGCGATGATGATTATCCTGATTTCAGGGGCAAGAAAGTTGTCGTTGTCGGTGGCGGTAACGTTGCTATGGACTGCGCAAGGTCATCACTCAGGCTCAATGCAGACAAAGTTACGCTCGCTTATCGCAGACGCAAGGATGATATGACTGCACTCGCTGAAGAAGTTGAAGCTACTGAGGTCGAAGGGTGCGAAATTCTTGAACTTGCCGCGCCGTTAAAAGTCGAAGCTGAAGACGGAAAAGCTAAAGCTCTCTGGGTGAAACAGCAGATGATTAGCAACATCAAATCCGGCAGACCTGCACCAAAAGACGCGTCAGCTGAACCAATCAGAATTGAGGCTGATATTATCGTCGTCGCAATCGGTCAGGGTATCGACAGTCATAACTTCGAGGAGGCCGGTATCGCCGTAAAATGGGGCTGTATCGAGGCATTCGACAGCGAACAGGTTAAAGGCGTAAACATGGAAGGCGTGTTCTCTGGCGGAGATTGTGTATCGGGCCCGGCTACAGTCATTCGTGCAATTGCCGCCGGTAAAGTTGCCGCCGCTAATATCGACGAATATCTTGGTTATCATCATCCGATTGAAATTCCAGTTGAAATTCCCGAACCTGTGCCCCATAACAGACCAGCCTGCGGACGAGTGAAAATGCGTGAACGTCCAATCACAGAACGCATTCATGACTTCAAGCTCGTGGAAAAGGGAATGTCTCAGGAGGAAATGGAGCAGGAAAGTAACAGGTGCTTACGGTGCGACTATTACGGCTTCGGTAAATTCAGAGAGGGGCGTGAATTCAAATGGTAAATGCAACTATCAACGGTAAAGCTGTTCAAGTCCCTGAAAATACGACCATACTTGAGGCCGCTAAACTCAATAATATAACTATTCCGCATTTGTGCTATCTTAAGCACGTAAACGAGATTGGCGCTTGTCGTGTTTGCGTCGTTGAGATTGAAGGTCAGGACAGGCTTGTATCTTCATGCAACACGATTATTCAGGAAGGCATGAATGTCCTCACCAACAGCCCGAAAGCAAGACAGGCAAGACGCATTAACGCAGAACTCATTCTCTCACAGCATAACGCAAGATGTGCAGAATGCGTGCGTTCTGGTAACTGCGAGCTCCAGAAAACTGCCAATGACATGGGCATTAATGAATTCCCATATCATGAAGACTTGCCAGCGTTCAAATGGAATTCTGATTTTCCGTTAATCAGAGACGCTCAGAAATGCATTAAATGTATGCGCTGTATTCAGGTATGCGATAACATCCAGAAAATGAACGTCTGGGACATCGCTAAATCCGGCTCAAGAACTACAGTTGACGTTACAGGCGGAAAAGACATCACTGAAGCTAAATGCACGGTCTGCGGTCAGTGCATAACTCATTGCCCTGTAGGCGCATTGACTGCAAGAGATGATACGCAGAAAGTACGCAATGCATTTGCCGGAAAAGATAAAATCATGATTGCGTCTGTCGCTCCTGCTGTAAGAACTTCATGGGGTGAGCCTCTGGGACTTACGCACGAGGAGGCAAGCGCAAATCGTCTCGCTACGGCATTAAGGGCTGTCGGCTTTGATTATGTGTTCGATACGGATTTTTCTGCTGACTTAACCATCATGGAAGAAGCAAGTGAATTCGTAGCCAAACTCAAGAACGCAAAGAACGAGAAATTTCCGATGTTCACGTCATGCTGTCCGGGCTGGGTACGCTTCATCAAAATGGAATTCCCTGACATAGTGCCGCAGCTCTCAAGCGCAAAATCACCGCAGCAAATGTTCGGTGCTATCATAAAAAGCTGGTACGCTCAGATACTCGGCGTTGAGCCAGATAAGATTTATCACGTGTCATTCATGCCATGTACAGCAAAAAAGTATGAGTGCGATGTTGAATGCATGAACTCTTCAGGCGCAAGAGACGTTGACGTTGTTCTCACTGTGCGCGAACTGGGAAGGCTCATCAAGTCCGAAGGCATTAACGTTAAGGCTCTGGATGAAAGCGAATTTGACGCTCCTTTGGGTACTGCTTCAGGTGCAGGACATATATTCGGCACTACCGGCGGTGTTATGGAGGCCGCATTACGCACTGCATATAAGCTCGTTACAGGCCAAAATCCTGACCCGAATGCATTCAGATACGTCCGCGATTATGACGGCTTCAAAGAGGCTACGTTCGATATTGCAGGCGCGAAGTTAAAGATTGCAGTTGCTCATGGTCTGGGCAATATCCGGAAGTTATGCGAGGATGTGCAGTCAGGAAAAGTTCATTATGATTTCATTGAGTGCATGGCATGCCCAACTGGTTGCGCTGGCGGAGGCGGTCAGCCCATTCATGAAGGCGAAGAATGCGGCGAGTCAAGAGGCAGAATTCTTCTCGACATGGACAGAAAAATGAACCTGAGATTTTCACATGAGAACCCTTCTATCATTCAGTGCTACAAGGAATATCTCGGTGAGCCTCTCGGTGAAAAATCACATCATCTTCTTCATACTGACCAGTCAAAATGGGAATTATGGAAGTAAGATAAAATAATAAAATCCCCTCGCTTTTACACGGGGGGAAATTTATTTGCGCTTTAATGTTTTTATTATCTTCTGAAACGTCCGCGAGAATTGCTATTATTATTCCTGTTATTGCGCTCGCTTCGTTCTTTTTGTGCACGAAATCTCATCGTCGCCGGTCCCGGTGCCCTCACGTTATCAGGGTCAAATTTCGGCATGATTACTACTTTGCGTGTCGGAGGTTCACCGATTGATTCAGTCGTAACATCATCGCGGTTCTTGAGCGTATTATGAATTACCCAGCGTTCCCAGCTTGCCATTGGATCAAGTCTCACAGGCCGGCCAAATTTTACCGCCTGTCTTGCTGTTGCCTCTGCTAATCTCTCAAGGCTCTTCGTCCTACGCGCACGATAACCGCATGAGTCAATCTTTAAGCGCGGCTCTTTCTTCGGGTCTCTCAGCGCAAGATTCACAAGATATTCCATTGCACGAATGCAATCTCCGTATCTGCCTACAACATAATCTTCTGCTTCATCGCCGTAAATATCCAGCGTATTCTTCTCAGTCTCAGAGATTTTTGACTCTGCGTTTATATCCATGAGCTTTAATGTCTCATTCATGAATTTTATTCCGCGCGTAATTAAATCCGTCTGGTTCTCCATGATTATTGCACGAACTTCTACTTTGAGCTTTTTGCTTCCGAATATCCCGAGAAAACCTTCGCGCGTCTCACTGATGACCTGCGCACGTATATTTTCTGCCGGTATTTTCCATTGACGCGAGGCTTCTTCTATCGCTTCGTCTATGCTGGAGACTTCAAGAGTGATACGCTTCTCTTCTCCCTCTGTCATTTCTTCTGTCTGTTCTTCAATCATTTCTTCTGTCATTTCTTCTGTCATTTCGTCTTTGGTTTCTCCTTGTATAATATTGGCTTCACTTTCATCTCTTCGTTCGTCTTCTTCTTAACGCGTACTTGATGGATTATTCCCATTAATGACGATACACCCCAGTATAGCAACACTCCGCCGGGTAAGCCAAAACATATGAACGTTAAGAATAACGGCATAAACCAGTTCATCATGGCCATCTGGGGATTTCCTGCGCTGGTTAAATGCTGCTGGTACCATGTGAGCCACGCTATTAATGCAAGCAGGATAAAATTAAATATCCATACGCCTAAATTGCTGAATAACGTTCCCAGATTAGCAAACGCAGTAAGAAATACCATGATGAAACCTAATTGCTCAGTCGGGATTAATTCTCCTGTCGTTGCATCCGTAAGTCCTCCAAGTGCTTCGGCTATCGTCGTTAATACACTGCCCCCAAGATTTACGCCTAAAAACGTTACATTCGTGAATTCTGCCGTCTTCGTTAAGTCATAAAGAACTCCGTATAATAATATAAATATCGGAAGCTGAATTATTAACGGAAGGCAACCGCTCGCAGGGTTTATCTTGTTCTCCTGATATAACGCCATCGTCTGACGGTTTAACTCGTCTTTGTCGTCCGCATATTTCTCCTGCAGTACTTTCAACTGCGGCTGTAACTTCTGCATTTTCTCCATGCTCTTCATCTGCTTTGATGTCAACGGGTGCATGAGTAAACGCACTAAAAGCGTAAGAACGATAATTGCAAGTCCCCACGCAAAATTTGTGCCGATGCCTATACCCGTTATCCCATTGTGAATTAACTCAAGCAGTCCGTATAATAATGATTTCAGATAGTCCCACATGCTTATTCTTTCACCTCGTGTTTTTTTTCTGGTAACGGGTCATAACCCCCGGGATGCCATACTCCGCATTTAAGTAACCGCTTTAACGTTAAGATTGTTCCCTTCATAAATCCATACTCATGATACGCCTGCATTGCATAGTCTGAGCATGTCGGGTAAAACCTGCAGTTATTGCCTAAGTACGGGGATATTATGACCTGATACATTCTGATTAAGATTATGGCTAAACGTGAGAGCATAATAATTTTTTCCGTGATAATAATCTTTCAAGTTCACGCGCAATTTCCTTTGTTTTTGCCGTCAGTCCCTTATCACTGAGTAATAATATTATGCTTGTTCCTGATATTATTCGCTCACTTAATGTCCTGAATGCCTCACGCAGTATACGCCTGCCCCTGTTCCGTGTGTGAGCTTTGCCCTGACGTTTTCCGACCGCACAGCCGAATTTTACGCCCTCACCCGTTGCATCTCTGAGATATAATAACCGCACCAGTTCACCGTTTATACGTGTTCCAGTGCGGAATATCATATCGAACTCAAAACCTTTGCGTATTCTCCCTGTCTTACGCACGAGTTAAATACTTGCGTCCCTTGCGCCTTCGGTTACGTAATATCTTGCGCCCTGATGCTGAACTTGTACGTGCAAGAAATCCTATTTTGCGCTTTCTGGGTATCTTATGAGGCTGATATGTTCCCTTTTTCATTTTGTGATGGTGCTCCTCTCGTGATTTGTCGTGTCTTGTTAAAACCAGAAAATTATAACACAGTATAGTAGAATATGGCCTTAAGGAGGATGATTATATTATATGAAACAGTTTATTATAGTTACAGGCATGAGCGGAGCAGGTAAAACTATGACGCTTAAAGTCCTTGAAGATTTCGGATTTATCACGATTGACAATATGCCCCCGCAGTTACTGCCTCAGTTATTCGCTCTGATTTCGGAACGCGATAATAATATTAAAGGCGTTGTCGCTACTGTTGACGTAAGAAACGTAAGCAAAGATTTCGTTAAAGTCATCGATGATATTGCTGACGCTTGGAATGGTGCAGTAAAAGTACTATTTCTCACGGCCTCTGACGAAGAATTATTGCGACGATATGAACGCACTAGAAGAGTTCACCCGCTGAATAAAGGCTTATCGACTATTGAAGGCATTATCGCTGAACGTGAACTGCTTGCTCCTGTTCTTGACCGCGCTGACATTGTGATTGATACTTCCATGATGGATTTGCACCAGCACCGTGAAAGATTACTCAGGGAATTTTTTGGCAATGACGGAGGAATTTCGATTCTAATCAGCTCATTCGGATATAAATACGGCGTTCCTCAGGATGCAAGTTTCGTTATGGATGTAAGATGCTTACCCAATCCCTATTACGTTGACGAACTCAAAAATTTAACGGGTGAAGATGAACCAGTGAAAGAATTCTTACTCAAATATCCTGAGACACATAAATTTCTGGAACTGGCCAAAAAATTTCTCGATTTCGCAATTCCTGAATTCCTCAATAATGTCCGCGGACAACTGCATATTTCCGTCGGCTGTACAGGAGGCAGGCATCGTTCTGTTGCCGTCGCTGAATGGCTCTATCAGGCATACTCGGCTAAATACTCAGGCGTATCTGTTCTTCATCGTGATAAAGGACATGGACACCAGTAAATGAGCTATTTTATTCTCGGTGCTGTTACTGCACTTGCGCTCTTATTCTTCTTCGGACGAATTAACATAAAATCACGAAATAATGACGATAAAAGATTATCTCGCGGGCCTTACGTCTTAGCTATTGGCGGCGGTACGGGACTTTCTACACTTCTGCGCGGTCTCAAGGCATATACACGTAATATTACCGCTGTCGTCGCTGTTACCGATGAAGGAGGCTCGTCTGGTCGTATTCGCAACGAATGGGGTATGCTTCCGCCCGGTGATGTCCGTCATTGCATGGCCGCTCTTGCAGAAAATGATAACGAGTTAAAACGCATTCTTGAATTCAGATTTGACAGAGGTGAATTAGCCGGTCATAGTCTGGGCAATCTTTTACTTCTTGCCGCTACCGAAATGTGCGGAGATTTCAGCAAAGCCGTCAAGCAAATGAACCACCTGCTTAATATTCGCGGGCGCGTCTTACCTGTTACTACTGAAGGCATTACTCTTATGGGCAAAACTTCACAAGGCCTCGAGGTCAAAGGCGAGCTTGCCATTTCTGAACATGGCCGGGATTTAATTGAAATTTGGCTTGAACCTGCCGATGCTAAGCCATTAAAAGAAGTCCTTGACGCTGTCGATGATGCTGATGTTATTATTCTTGGGCCCGGTAGTTTATTCACGAGTGTTATTCCCAATATATTAATGCCCGATTTCGCTGACAAAATTAAACGTTCGGACGCTCCGAAAATTTATGTGTGTAACTTACTGTCACAGCATGACGAAACACAGAACATGAATATCATTCAGCATTTAGACTGGATAAGCGCGGCTCTGGGATGCACTCCTGACTTCATTATCACTAATTCGCAGGTCATTCCTGATGACATTATCGCGGCATATAAACGTGAAGGTGCAAGCCCGCTATATCTTGATGATGAACAGAGAAGCATGATTAAATCTATGGGATGTGAATGCATTGAAGCCGATATTACCGGTGTCAGTGAAACTAAAGCTGAAGGCAGGGTACTTCGTCATGACCCCGCCAAACTCGCAAATGTGATTTTTAAGCTAATACGAAGGCTCAATGATGAAGATTAGCCCTCAAGAAATTTCATGAATGCCTTCTTGTTATCAATTGCGCTAGTCGTTGGACGGCCTAAATCTTTACGCGAGCCTATTTTACTTTTTGCCTCGATGAATGTTAATGCGTCTGCTCTCTTCGCAAAATTAAGTGCCTCGTCAAGTTGTGCATAATCATTCACACTGAAGACATGTTCATATCCGCATGATTTCGCTGTGTCTGCAAGATTAATTCTTCCGGCACATGTGGGTAATCCTCCGACACTCTCATGCGCAGAGTTATTTATCACTATGTGAATTAAATTCGATGGCTTTATGCTCCCGTTTAAGGCAAGTGAACCCATGTGCATTAATACCGATCCGTCCCCGTCAATGCACCAGACTTTACGCTCCGGTTTGTTTAACGCAACGCCTAATGCTATTGATGACGCATGTCCCATTGAGCCAACTGTCAGAAAATCACGCTCATGTGTTTCACGCAATTCATATAATTCTCGGCTGGCTTTGCCCGTCGTGCTGATTATCGCGTCTTCACCTGAGTATTTTATTATGTGCCTGATGATTTCTTCCCGCGTCATTGAATAATCATTATGATATACAAGATTTACATCATAAGTCAGTGCGCCTTTACGAATAACAAATGCTGCGTCCTCACCAGCTGAAAGATATTCACGGAAAGTTTTCATTGCTGAAATAACTTCCTGCTCTGACGTGTCTGCGCTTATCACATGATACTTTATGCTCATGTCCTCAAGCAGTCTTAACGTTACTTCACCCTGATATATATGTTGCGGCTCATCATGTACTCCGGGTTCACCCCGCCAGCCGATAATAAATATTACCGGGATTGCATACACTTTTGAATTCAACAGACTAGCACATGGATTTATGATGTTCCCTTCGCCGCTGTTCTGCATGTATACAACGGGAATTTTTCCTGTCGCAAGATGATAACCGGCCGCTATTGCACACGCATTGCCTTCATTGGCCGCTATGACATGGTGCTTAGGGTCAAGTCCGTATGTGTCAATCAGATAATCACATAATGCCCGTAACTGACTGTCAGGTACTCCTGAATAAAAATCTGCGTCTATTATCTCTGCAAATCTCTTCGCGTCCATTTATCACTCTCTCACTTTCTTAATATCTCTTGATATAGTTCACGTATCTTGCTCTCATTCAGGCTCACAGGGAAATTCTTTAATCTCTCGGGATTTACGGATTTCACTAGCTCGTTTATATCTTCTTCATCTGCACATGGGACTTCTATATTCATGCGTGATATTATGCGCTCATACTTCACTGCGGCCTCGTCTGGACTTTCACACTTCATTGAATGCGCAATGTCATTCAGAGCTTCAAGTCTGGTCTCACGCACAAGATAATGGAATAATACACGATTACATAAGGCCGTTGCATGTCCGTGTGCTATGCCGAATATACCCGTCAGCTTATAGCTCATCGCATGGCCTGCCGTAGTCTGTGAGATATTTATCGCTTTTCCGGCTACGTATGCGCTTCTCTGCATGGCCTCATAGTTATAGCTCTCAGGGTAATCTTCAAGTAAACGGGTTATTGTGCTTAATGCTTCGTGTGAATATTTCAGGCTCTCGGGATTTGCATTCACTGACCAGAATGACTCTAACGCATGACTTAATGCATCTAACGCTGATGACTTTTTCACATATTCAGGCATGTATAAAAGCAATTCAGGGTCAAACATGACATATTCAGGTATCATCCTGTCATCAGTGAGTGATAATTT
>JAFPWQ010000034.1 GCA_017394925.1 Synergistaceae bacterium | reverse complement strand
GATACGCATGACACAGCAAGTTTTACAAGCCATTCTAACGGGCTGGTGCTTAAACTTGGAAAAACATTGCCGGAAATTATTTCCTTTATGCTTTTCTGTTTCTGTCTGGAAAAATTCTCCTCAATTCGTCTGCGTTCATCATCTCTTAGTCTGCCCCTGTGAATCACTCTCACTATCTCCTGATACAGGCTCGTGAGTTCAGGGTCAGCGTTAATTTCACCCATGCGAATATTATTGATGATGTTCTTATATTCACGGTCAAGAATCAATCTGTCCCTCGTTGAAGTGATTCTATGCAGAGATACTATTGCCATGTTCAATGCAGACATCGTGAGCAGAGGGTCATATTCTGTCATGATACAAATTCCTTCAGTAATTCATCGCGCATGATTGCACATCCCTTTGATGCAACTTCACGTATAACTCTGAACTTCAATCCGACGGGCACACTGACTTCTTTCGGGTCAATGAGATATGCCTTAGTTCCGCCGCGAAGATCATGAACCAGTCCTGCCGCAGGATATACGACCAGTGAAGAGCCAATCACCGCAAATATATCTGCATTGCGTACCTGTCTTGCTGCCTCACTGATTAACGGCACACTCTCACCGAACCATACGATATGAGGACGCATTAACTCGCCTTCTGAATCTCTCTCGTCATATTCCATTTTCCTGTAGCCAATATCAACTGCTCTAAGTCCGTCATCATCATTAACGGGTCTTGCCTTCGTGAGTTCTCCGTGAAGATGTATAACGTATTTGCTTCCGGCCTTCTCGTGAAGATTATCTACGTTCTGGGTGATGATTCTCACGTCAAAATATTCCTGAAGCTCAGACAAAATTTTATGGCCTTCATTGGGCTGTGCATGTTCAAGCTGAACGCGCAAATCATTGTAGAAATCCGTCATGAGTTTTGGGTTACGGTACCAGCCCTGAATACTTGCAACATCTTCAACGCTGTATGTCTCCCATAAGCCGCCCGAATCTCTGAACGTTTTGAATCCGCTCTCTGCACTTATTCCTGCCCCTGTTAAAACCACAAGACGCTTCTTATTCTCTGTCATGAAAATCAATCTCCCCTGTATAATTATGAATATGAATTAAGAAATGATAACACAATCATTAAATCAAAAATTCATGGAGGAGAATGAATAATTGAGTTCAAAATTCAAAGAGGGATTCACATTCCTGAAGAGATTCGCAAAAGAGCCCGGACGAATCGGAAGCGTAACACCGAGTTCAAAATTTCTGACTAAGGCCATGCTTGACCGCGTTGACTGGGAGAATGCAAAATATATTGCAGAATTAGGAGCAGGTACAGGAGTATTCACTCGCGAGATAGTTAAACGTGCAAGACCTGACGCAAAGATTTTAGTGTTCGAGATTGATCCGGCACTGCAGAAAATGATTCGCGATGAACATCCACATCATGAGGGGCTGAGTCTGCACAGTGATGCTCAGGAACTGCGAAGATACATGACTGAAAAAGGAATCGACAAACTTGACTTCGTGATTTCGAGTCTGCCGTTTACTGTTCTGCCTCCTAAAATGACCGTGAGAATATTAAACGGTGTATTAGAATGCCTGAAAGAAAACGGACATTTCGTTGCGTATCAATATTCGTCAATCATGAAGCATGTCCTGAAGAAAAAATTTTCACACATGAAGACGAGATTCGTATTGCTGAATGTTCCGCCCGCATTCGTTTATGACTGCTGGAGATAAATATGTGAAGGGATAAAAAAAAAATGGCGGAAACGCAGAGATTCGAACTCTGGGAGGATTTCTCCTCTTACGCTCTCCAAGCGCACGCCTTCGACCACTCGGCCACGTTTCCGTATGATAAATGAGATTATAGCACAAAAAAAGAGAGGCTCAACAATAAGTGCTGGCCTCTCAGAAAATTTTTACAGACGCGAAATTATTTCATCTCTCATCCCTGAACCAGTAATTAACTTCGTGCCCTCCGTGAAAATATCCGGCGTTCTCAATCCTGCCTTCAGGACATCATCAACTGCATTCTCGATTGCGTCTGCCTCTTTCATCATGTCGAACGAGTAACGCAGCATCATAGCACCTGCAAGAATTGTTCCGATTGGGTTAGCTTTGTCCTGACCGGCAATGTCTGGTGCTGATCCGTGAATAGGCTCATACAGTCCGCGATTGTCATCACCAAGAGACGCACTCGGAATCATTCCGATTGACCCGACAATCTGACTCGCTTCATCTGAAAGAATATCACCGAACGTATTCTCAGTTACGATAACGTCAAATTCGGACGGAATGCGAATTAACTGCATTGAGGCATTATCGACATAAAGATGATTCAGCTTAACTTCGGGATATTCCTTCGCGACATCTTCGACAACTTCACGCCATAACCTTGAGACCGTTAATATATTTGCCTTATCGATTGACGTTACTATCTTGCGTCTCTTCATGGCCATTCTGAAAGCAACATGTGCAATGCGTCTGATTTCATGCTCTGTGTATTCCATGACATCACGCGCGGCACGTTCTCCTTCAGGCGTAGTGAATGCCTCATGCTTTCCGAAATAGATTCCGCCGGTAAGCTCACGTACGATAATGAAATCGATTCCTTTCTCTGCAATGTCTTTTCTTAACGGACATGCTGAAGCTAAAGGAGCAAAAATTTTCGCAGGTCTGATGTTCGCAAAAACTTTCAGGCCGCTTCGTATTCCGAGCAGACCCTTCTCTGGTCTCAGTTCGGGAGGCTGATTATCCCATTTAGGTCCGCCTACAGCACCTAAAAGTGTAGCGTCTGCATTCTGGCAAATCTTGAGACTTTCATCGGGAAGAGGGACTCCGTATTTGTCGATTGCGTTTCCTCCCATTGCTACACTCTCAAACTCAAACTTACCGGGCGCAACTTTCTTCAGGACTTCAAGAGTTGCACCGATAACTTCAGGGCCGATTCCGTCTCCGTGAATCACTGCTACTTTCTTCATATCTTAATCTTATGCTCCTTTCTTCACTTTCTCTTTCTTCAGTGAAGCCATTAATCCGCCGTCATCAATCATCTTCTTCAAAAACTCAGGGAACGGTTCAGCCTGATATGTTTTATTCTTCGTCTTGTCGGTGATTAATCCCGTGTCAAAATTCACGCTCACTTCATCACCGTCTGAAATATCTTCTGCTGCTTCAGGGCATTCAAGAATCGCAAGGCCGATATTAAGCGAATTACGATAAAAGATTCGCGCAAAACTCTTCGCAATTACGCATGATATTCCCGATGCTTTAATCGCTACTGGTGCATGTTCCCTTGATGACCCGCACCCAAAGTTTAAGCCTGCAACGATAATATCGCCTTCATGAACTTTTGCGTGAAAATTCTTGTCTATGTCTTCCATGCAGTGAGATGCTAATTCTTTCCTGTCCTGACTCGCAAGATAACGCGCCGGGATTATTACATCAGTATCAACATGATCTCCGTATTTGTGTGCGATTGCCATTCTACATTACCTCCTCAGGGTGTGTAATATGTCCCGTGATTCCAGATGCCGCCGCTACAGCAGGAGACGCAAGATATACTTCACTATTCGTATGTCCCATTCTGCCGACAAAGTTCCTGTTCGTTGTCGACACACAGCGTTCACCCTCTGCAAGTATGCCCATGTAACCGCCTAAGCACGGTCCGCATGTCGGAGTTGAGACTACACAGCCCGCATCAAGGAATATGTCCGTATAACCCAGTTTCATGCATTCCCTGTATATATTCATCGTTGCAGGAATGATTATGCCTCTTACACCTTCAGCTAAGTGTTTACCCTTGAGAATCTCTGCGGCGGCTTTCATGTCCTCAATCTTTCCGTTTGTGCATGATCCGATTACTATCTGGTCAATCTTCACATCATGGCCTTCTCTCGCAGGTTTTGCGTTCTCAGGCAAATGAGGATATGAGACTGTGCAGTCAATATCATCAAGATTCATTTCAATCACGGATTCATATTCTGCATCATCATCAGGGTAGTATGCAGTCCATTCACGTTTTACGCGCCCCTTCAGGAACTCACGCGTAATATCATCAACGGGGAATATGCCATTCTTGCCGCCTGCCTCAATGGCCATGTTCGAGATTGTGAGCCTGTCTGCCATTGAAAGCTCTTTTAATCCATCGCCGGAGAACTCAAGCGATTTGTATAATGCACCGTCAACACCAATGCGCCCTATTAGACTCAGTATTACGTCTTTTCCTGATACATATTTTCTCTTTTTGCCCGTAACATTCACACGAATCGCTGACGGAACTTTGAACCATAAATAGCCTGCCGACATTGCCGCGCCCATATCAGTTGAGCCTACACCTGTAGAGAATGCATTCACTGCTCCGTATGTGCATGTGTGAGAGTCTGCACCGATTATTGCCTCGCCGGGTGCGACCAGTCCATGCTCAGGTAATAATGCATGTTCGATTCCCATTGTGCCGACATCATAGTAATGTGAAATTCCGAATCTCTTCGCGAACATTCTGCACTGCTTGCACTGAGTCGCTGATTT
>JAFPWQ010000271.1 GCA_017394925.1 Synergistaceae bacterium | reverse complement strand
GTCCCATTACGACCGTCCAAGGATATATCGCTCCCATTATTGCCGATCCGATAGGATTCTTGACGAGGATTTTTGCGCCCTCAAGAACCCACGTTTCAAGCTGTGAGAATATCGGCCCGATGATCGTGAACGTCAGGAATGTCGTAACTAATACTGTCGTGAAAGGCACAACAAAGAGGTCAATCATTTCAGGTGTATGTTTGTGAAGCCACTTCTCTATTGCACACATTAACCAGACCGCAATAATGACCGGGATAACATGACCCTGATAGCCGACCTTCTGAACGCTGACGATAAAGTTGAAGATGTCAAAATTCCATGTCGGTATTGTCTCAAGTGTTCCGACTACCCACGCATTGACCAGATTCGCGTGAATCATGGCCAGACCGATAACTGCTCCCAGGAACGTATTGCCTCCGAAGACTCGCGCCGCTGAAATTGCAACGATAACAGGAAGATATGCAAATGCAGTGTTAGCTACCATGTCTAAGAAGTCATACCATGATGTGCTTGCGAATTCAGGGTATACTTTGCCCATTGCCTCAACGAATCCCATCATGAGACCCGATGCAACGATTGCCGGTAAAATCGGAACAAAGACATCACCGACAGCCTTTAACATTCTCTTCCATAAGGGCTGACCTGCCGCCGCAGCAGCTTTGACATCATCCTTTGTTGCTTCAGTCATGCCCGTAACGCTCAGGAACTCAGCATATACTTTGTTGACTGTTCCCGTTCCGATGATGAGCTGTAACTGTCCGTTGTTCTCGAACATTCCTTTTACGCCGTCTACGTTCTCAAGGGCTTTCTTGTCGACTTTTCCGTTGTCCTTGATGACGAGACGAAGACGTGTTGCGCAGTGTGCCGCCTGAGTGATATTCTCACGGCCTCCGATGTGTGAAACAATTTCCTCAGCACATTTACGATAATCCAGTGCCATAAATTAAAACCTCCTGAATAATTAATTTAGATTAGATTAAATTTAAATCTTCAAACGCCTTCGCAAGTCCGTCCTCACTCACTGACGGGCATACTATGTCAGAAAGTTTCTTCAGAGCTTCCGAACCGTTTGACATACAGACACTCGTTCCTACTGTCTGTATCATCTCAAGGTCATTCATGCTGTCCCCGAATCCAATCGTGTCTTTAATGTCTACGTTGAATTTCTCAGCTATGATTCTTACGCCTAAGCCTTTATTGAACGCCTTATCGAGAATTTCTCCGTTTACGCATGTCTGATCCGAATTCCCGACCCGCACGTCCTGAACCACAAAATTGAATTTATCTCCGAGTGCCTTCTTCGCATCATCAAGCTGTGAGAGCTTATTGCACATTATGACGACTTTATATATAGGCGATCCGTCATACTGGCTCATAGGTTTAATGCCCAGATTAGCGGACAATGCTTTTCTCCAGCGTTCGAGTTCACTGTTTCCTTCTCCCTGTGAGCTGAGAAAATCTCCGAGATTCTCATCGCCCCATGAACCGCCGTATGCTTCAATCGTACAGAATACCCCGTTATCATGAAGAGTCTTTAATGCAATATCGCGCTGTTCTTTCGTCATCGGGTGATCATACAGAACTTCTTCGCAGTTTTCACCGACTGCAACATAGCCTCCTGCACATGAAATTATGCCGTCAAATTTATATTTCAGTAACGGCTTTAACATGTCGGGATTGCGTCCTGTGCAGAGAAAAACTTTATTGCCTTTTGCGCGTGCCTTATTGATCGCGTTTACTGCACTGTCCGGCGGAATGTTTTCACCGGGCTTCGTGAGTGTTCCGTCAATATCCAGAAATATCAGCTTCAAGATAATATGCCTCCTGTAAGTATTAATGTCTGAGCTGAAAATTTGATGTTGATTTATGAATCGTGAATTAAGAAAATTATAATCGCAAAGTTTTCATGAGGCAATAAAAAAGATATGTAATGCACAGTGCTATAATCCCTAAAACAAAAATATTCAGGAGCAGAAATTATTTTCATGAAATCAGTTACGCGTCATAAAAATCAAATTGATATGCTTCACGGTTCATTACTCAGCAAGATATTAATCTTCGCACTTCCGTTAGCGGCAAGTATGATTCTTCAGCAGTTATTCAATTCGGCAGACGTTGCAGTAGTCGGACGATTTGATTCACCGCAGGCAATGGCGGCAGTAGGCAGCAACGGAGCAGCGATTAATCTCCTTGTGAATCTGTTCGTAGGTCTCTCAATCGGTACGAACGTAATCGTAGCCCGGTATATCGGTAAGAATGAACGCGAGAAGATTCATGATGCAGTTCATACGTCAATAACGCTTGCATTAATCAGCGCAGTACTCTTAATGATATGGGGATTAAGTGTAGCCCGTACGATTCTGACTCTCATGAACACTCCTGATGATATTATTGATCTTGCCGTCATATATTTCAGAATATATTTTCTCGGAATGCCTTTCATTATGCTCTATAACTTCGGTTCAGCTATTCTCAGGAGCAAGGGAGACAGCAACAGGCCGTTATGGTGTTTAGCAGTTGGCGGAGTGATAAACGTGATTCTGAATTTAATCTTTGTGATTGCATTTCACATGAGCGTTGTAGGTGTTGCACTTGCCACACTAATCTCAAATGTAATAAGCGCATCAATGATTATGTATTATCTGGTAAAAGAGGAAGAGCCTTTCAGATTCAGATTCAAAGAATTATGCCTGAAAAAAATATATGTCTCTCAGATTTTGCGAATCGGAGTGCCTGCGGGCTTACAGGGTTCATTATTTGCGATCTCGAACGTAACGATACAGTCAGCAATAAATTCGCTTGGTTCATATGCGAGTGCAGGAAGTGCGGCGGCCTTGAATTTTGATTTTCTCACATACTATATAGTAGCGGCATTCACGCAGGCATCAGTAACGTTTACATCGCAGAATTTCGGAGCAGGATATTATGACAGGTGCAGAAAGGTATTCACTCAGACGATGAGCGCGGGATTATTCTTTACTGGTCTTGCATGTCTCGCATGTTACGTCTGGCGCATCGAAATCCTGAGTCTTTACTCACTGAACCCTGAAGTCCTGCATTACGGAGAAGTCCGAATGATTCATGCAGTCGCGTTTTTATGGATGTGCAATATATATGAGATTCCCGGCGGCTGTCTTCGCGGAATGGGATACTCTATGCTTCCTTCGGTGCTGGTTCTTCTTGGCTGCTGCGTACTGCGAATCATATGGGTCTTTACGGTCTTCAGGATCTATAACAGCTTTACGTTCTTAATGGACGTTTACCCGGTCTCATGGGCAATAACGGGAACAGCAACGTTGATAGCATATTATTACATCAGGAAGAAGCTGCTCTAAGAATACATTTTAATATGAAGGATAATGTCTTACGCTTGCCTCCAAGAAATGAGATTCTATTCACCGGGAACATGTGCTTAACGTCCAACGGCGGACGTAGTTGTAGATTTTATTTCAATGGAGGCGATGCGGAATGAAGCGTAAGGGATTTACACTCCTCGAGCTGTTAATAGTCATTGTAGTAATCGGAATTCTTGCGGTGATGATGTTATTCTCAAGCACAGAAGCAGTAACGACAGCATCATGTGGTACAGCGATAACCGTGAACGCATAACGTATATCCCCACAGATAAGACACACAACACAGATTTGAAATTTTATTATAATGATATTAAATATAATTCGATTCAGGACGCTCTTTCTGGCAAGCCTCACTCTACGAATGATAAAAACCACGAAAATTATAATCAGACGGTATCATTCCTGAGCTACATGGACGGTTTAGGTGGAATCAACGAAAAAGGTGATACTACACAATATGCATGGTCTTATCTTGCAAACGGCGGATACGGAGTGAATGATGCAGGAACAGAGTGGCGAAGACAGACATGGTTTGCCGGTTACACATTCCAGGACGGAGATGATGCCATAAAGAGAAAAATATGGGGCAGAAAAAATTCATTAGGTTTAATTTTCACTGCAGGCGAAAGACCCAACACACATAAAGTAAAACCGATTCAGGATGAAAGTCAGTTACACACAGCAAAATCTGTATGGCTTAGAATCATGGGAGATGCTGAATGCAACGGCATTGAGAATAATTATAACGATAAATAAAAATAAATAAAACGGAATTGTTGACAAACGAAAAAATTCGCGTATAATTCTCTCTTGTCGTTGCGAGATAGCGGCGATGAGTTAAAAGGTTAATTGACAAGTTAATACAGCGTGTAAATGAGCGAAAGTACATAAAAGCTAGAGAATCAACTATCAAGAATTTTTACTGAGAGTTTGACTCACAGAGCAAAATCGAAAGTTTTAACTGAGAGTTTGATCCTGGCTCAGGATG
>JAFPWQ010000270.1 GCA_017394925.1 Synergistaceae bacterium | reverse complement strand
ATGGCTTGAGAAATTGCCGGATAACGAAAAAATGATAGTTGCCTGCAATCATACCAGCAATATGGACCCTGTAATCGTTGGCTGTTTTTTCCCAAGACGATTAAGATATTTGGCCAAAGAAGAATTATTCACGTTCTGGCCGTTCGCAGTGTGCATTAAGGCACTGGGAGCAATACCTGTATCGCGTTCAAGCAATTCATCGGCGGCAGGAGCATTACGGGCATTCATGAAGTTATACGAAGAAGGAAATGACGTTTTGATATTCCCGGAAGGCGGAAGAAGTTTAGACGGGAAATTACAGCCTCTCGAAGCAGGAGTCGCATTAATCGCGGCACGTGAACATGCGCCTATATTGCCCGTGTTCATTAACGGCTCGTTTAAGGCCATGCCTCCTGGATCAGCATTCATTAAGCCCAGCAAGATAAAAATCACGTTCGGGAAGCCATTGAGATTTTCTGATGAAGTGTACAAAAGCAAAGAGGGCAGAAATATAATCATGGACAGCCTGAACAAAGCAATGAAAGAACTTGAACTTGAATCGGAGGCATGAAGCATAAAATGTTCCTGAGTATGACAGGTTTCGGAAACACATCTCATGAATTCTCGTGGGGCATAGTCTCATTTGAGATCACATCGGTGAATCATAAATATCAGGACTTCTCCGTAAGGCTTCCCAGAGAATTATCATCGCTTGAGAATCGAATCATAACGTTAATGCGCAGTCTCATAGGACGCGGAAAAGTGAAACTCACTGCAGAAATTGCATGGAATCCCGGCGCAAGAATTCCCGTTCTTGATGAAGAAGGCCTTATGAATCTATTCAATCAGGTACGCAAAATCTCAAAGCGCAATCATCTCGAAATTGGCAGTGATATAACCGGCTTTCTCATGATACCCGGAGTTTTCGACAGCAATAATAACATCGCAGAACAGGCCGCACATGAAATGCCGGATATTTGGGATGACATGACGAAGAGCGCAATCGAAGCCTTAATGGAGATGAAAAAATCAGAGGGCGAAAAGTTAAAGAAAAAGATTGAGGCTGATTTATGCATTCTCGCAGATTTAACGAAACAGATTAAATCACGCTGGGATATTGCAAGTTCAGAGGCAATTGAAGCACTCAGGACGCGAATGGAAAATATCATGGAACACTATAAACTTGAAATTGACGAACCCAGAATAGCGCAGGAAGTTGCGTTAATATCTGACAAATGGGACATATCCGAAGAATTAGCGCGTCTTGAGGCTCATACGGGTAAATTCACGCAGATAATGAACGCAAAAGATTCATCGGGGAAAAAATTAGATTTTCTTGTGCAGGAAATGAACCGCGAAGTTAATACGATAGGCTCAAAGGCAGCAGACTCAGAAATCCGCTGGGCAGTTGTTGAGGCTAAGACATGCATAGAAAGAATCAGGGAGCAGTTACAGAACATAGAATGATGACGTGATATTAGCGGAGCATGGAAAAATGCACTCATAGAAAATGCAATTGAGCAATCACAGAGCGTAGAATAAAGACAGGAATGTTATGCGTATTATCAGGTTCAGGCGGTGCAGAAAAAATTACACTCATAGAAAATGCAAGGAGCAGTTACTAACATAGAATGACGGAAAAAAAGACAGGAAAACTATTTGTGCTTTCAGGTCCAAGCGGAGCAGGCAAAGGAACTCTCAGAGAACATGCATTAAAGAACATTGCTAATCTCGTATATTCGGTCTCATGTACGACCAGACAGCCCAGAGAAGGCGAGACTGACGGAATAGAGTATAAATTCATATCGCGTGAGAAATTCAAAGAGGGAATATCGCAGAATTTATTTCTCGAATACGCACATGTTCACGAAGACTTTTACGGAACACTGAAACAGGACGTAATGAATGAGCTTAACGCCGGTAAGAATGTACTGCTTGAGATTGATGTGCAGGGAGCATTGCAGGTTAAAGCAAAAATGCCGGAAGCGTTATTAGTGTTCGTTGATGTGCCTTCGGTTGATGAACTTGAACGCAGACTCAGAAAGAGAGATACAGAGAGTGAATCGTCATTATCTGTGAGGCTGAAGAATGCGATAATAGAACGTGAACAGAAAGATAAATATGATTATGTTATAGTGAACGATGATTTAGACAGAGCAAGTGAGGAGCTGAAAAAGATTTTTATGAAATCATGAGCCTTGACAGATTTTTGCGATGGGTTTTATTTTCTGCCGGAATAATCACAGTGATATTTGCCGGTTACATGTTCAATATTAAGAGACTGCCGGAAGCCTCTATGTGTTTATCGCTTGCGGTTGGATTTTTATGTTTTGCGACAAGAATTAAGCGTGATAAATCTGAATCCGAATCAGATTCGCAGGACAGCAGCAACGAACTTCACGACATGGCCGCACTGATAGCAGACATAGCAGTATCATCACTTCAGAATATCGGCAGGACAATTCCCCCGACTACCAAAGAGATTAACGAGCTTGAAGAGAAACTGAATCACTTTCTTGATGCGATGCCTTTAAGCCCTGAAGAGCGCGAAGAAATTTCAGACAGAATCGAGAGCGTCAGAAACAGAACGAGACGCAATGAGGGAGGACGTGCAATATTGAGGAACTCAAGACTGTAAAATGAATTAAAACTTTCACGAAAGGAATCCCATAGAAAAATTAAACGATGAACAAAGGACAAAAATTTTCAGTATGGTATTTTCTGGCAGCAATGGTTTTAGCCTGGCTCTTTGCTGAATATATATACAGGCCATTCGCCGAAAGCCGGAGTGAAGTCCCCTACAGTGAATTTCTTGAAGACCTGAACACGAAGAATATCGAGAAAGCAGACATTTCAGAATCGCGAATCACATACGTAGTCAAAGAGATCACGAGTCCCGATAAGCGTCCGATAGTAGGCGGAGTAATATTCGGCAACAGGCAGAACAAAACCGGCAAGATAAAAAGCATAGTGAGACTCCCCGATCCGTTTCTGATTGAGAGACTCGCAAAAGCAGAAGTGAAATTCGGAGGGGTCGCAAAGAATGACGGCCTGATAGATCTGCTCATGGGAATATTACTGCCCATGCTGCCACTGGTCATAATCTGGTACTTAATCTTCAGGAACATGCGCGGTGCAGGAGGAAATATATTCTCGTTCGGACGGAGCAAGGCAAAAGAGCTTCAGGGCGAAATGACCGGCGTACATTTCAGTGATATAGGTGGTGCAGGAGAAGCAGAAGTAGAGCTGCGCGAGATAATTGAATTCCTGAAAGACCCTCACAGGTTCGACAAGTTCGGCGCAAAATTACCCAGAGGCGTTTTGCTCGTAGGTCCTCCCGGCACAGGCAAGACTCTTTTGGCTAAAGCATGTGCAGGTGAGGCAGGCGTTCCGTTTTTCTTTATCACAGGCTCAAGTTTCGTTGAAATGTTTGTAGGTGTCGGAGCTGCAAGAGTGCGTGATCTATTCGATCAGGCCAAGAAGAAAGCACCGTGCATTATCTTCGTTGATGAGATTGATGCAATAGGACAGTCAAGAATGCGCAATTTTAACTCGAATTCAGAACAGGAAGCAACGTTGAATCAATTGCTTGCCGAGATGGACGGATTTGAACCGAATAACGGAGTTGTCTTAATGGGAGCGACTAACAGACCTGAATTATTAGATCAGGCATTATTACTGCCCGGACGCTTTGACAGACAGATTCAGGTTGTAGTAATCGCTGACGACGCCGATCGTCGCGGCGACGTCGACGTCCGCGCCGAGTTCCTCTTTGAGT
>JAFPWQ010000269.1 GCA_017394925.1 Synergistaceae bacterium | reverse complement strand
GAGAACGTAGAGCCTTTATGAAATACGCTCTCAACCTTCAATTCAGATCCCATTAACTGAAGCAGTTTCTGTACGATTGAGAGTCCCAGACCAGAACCGTCTGCGCTAAATCTGCGTGATGATTCAACGTGTTCAAACGGCTGGAAAATATATTCAAGGTCTTCTGCCTTGATGCCTATTCCTGTATCCGTAACTGAGCATTTAAGCATAATCGTATAGTTGTCTACGCTTTCATAGCCGATTGTTACAGTTACTCCGCCTCTTTCTGTGTATTTGATTGCGTTGTTGAGTATATTCATCATGACCTGCCGGATGTGATATTCATCGCCGTCTAATATTCTTGGGATTGCCTTATCGACATTCACGGTGAAAGTTAATGATTTCTTTTTAGCCTGTTCTGCGGCCATGTTGATTAAATCATTAATCAGTGAGCTTAAATCATAACGCACTGAAACGATTTCCATTTTTCTGTCCTGTAACTTTGAGAAATCGAGTATGTCATTGATTATGCCAAGCAAAGCTCTTCCGCTTCTCTGAATCACAAGCGCATATTCTTTAATTTCCGGCCTGTCTTCCTCACGCAGAATCATTTCGTTCATGCCCAGAATCGAATTCATCGGTGAGCGAATCTCATGAGACATATTATCGAGGAATGAACTCTTTGCTTCGTTCGCAGCATTTGCTTCCGCGATTGCATGATCCAGTCTCACCTGCTGATACCTGTATGCGTATGTGTAGAGCAGGCATAAGACAGCAAGAGATGCCGCGACAATAACAACAGGGATAAATGCATTTGCAGGAATGGCGAGCGCAGGATTAATTGATTCAGGATAGTATATAGAGAATAAAGCATTTAACGTGTATGCAATGATTTCAAGAACTACCATTATGACAGCCTCACCGATATTTAAGAAACACGGAGTAGCCACAACAGCAAGTATGAAGAATATCGGAACGCCTCCCATCCTGCCGCCGTCAAGGAAGAATAATATTGTCAGTCCGAAAATGAAGCCGATGACGACAAGAGGATACGAAAATTTTTTCAGCGAAGGTATATTGCCGGTATTAATGCACCAGACTGCATATATGAACAGCATGAACGAAAGCAGAGCCATAACTCCGTATGCCATTGCCGCAGAATGAAAACCTCCTGCGAATCTCAGAAGGCAGATTAACGACATGGCCAGCGAAGATATTCCCCCTAATGCACAAAAGCACAAGGCCGTAATATTATTCCCTGTGCTGTCAGGTTCAAAAATAAATTGTCTGAGTGATTGTGTATTCATGGCTTGAATAATATCACATTTAATTCACAGGTGCTATACTTGCTTAGATTTTATTGTCATCATGAATTTTTCTGATGTGCAAATTAAATTCACGCTCATAGAAATTTTTTTCACAACAACACATTCTCATTAGCGAAGGAGTTTATTAAAACTTGGAAAGTCATTATATTATAGAATCAGAAATAGCTGTTATATTCCTGAGTATTACTTTATGTGCCTATCTTCAGTTAATATATTCGGGAACGTCAAGCGATAAAAGAGGTCTTCTGCGTTATTGCTATATGACGACCACAAGCAACATAATCGGAATGATTCTGACATTTGCATTTGCAGAAAATTCTTCGTTCTCTCCTGATGCAAAACATATCTGCGTTCTCATGGATCAGGCAGCAGTGAACGGCGTGTATTTCATGTTCATGAGATATATCTGCTGTTTCGGTCCTCAGACTGAAGGCAAGAGACACATGTTATATATTCAGAATATAACTCTCGGAGCATTTTTTTATTTTATGCTCGTGGGATATTTCACGGGAGCAAATTATTCTGTCGGGCCTGACGGAAATTTAATAACGGGATCATTATGGGAATTACTTAATTATGGCTTCATTGCTCTCTGGTCAGTGTGGACATGGACAGCTCTTTACATGTACAGAAAAGCATTCACGAAAGGACAGATGTGGGCACTCGTCATAAATATAGTAATAAGATGGACGATTTTATTCATGCAGTCTCAGTTCTTCCCGGATGTACCTGTTTACTTTATCATTATTTCGGTGAACGTGTATTATTTCTTCTTCCTGCTTGAGACTCCTGCATACAGAGATCTCGAACGTACACTTGAACGTTTACGCAAAGCAAAAGAGATTGCCGACGAAGCAAACGAGACAGCAATAGCCGCAGATGCCGCAAAAGGAGAATTCCTCGCTAACATGTCTCACGAAATCAGAACGCCCCTTACTACTATACTGGGAATGGATGAAGTGATATTACGCAAATACGAATCAGGTCCGATATATGAATACGCAAGGGACATTCAGAGCGCAGGCAATACACTGCTTCATATCATCAATGACATCTTAGACTTCTCGAAGATTGAATCAGGACAGCTCGAACTTGCACTGAGAAATTATGATTTAGCACGGGTATTGCGTGATGTCGATAACATGGTGAGAATCAGAGCCGAGCAGAAAGGATTAAAATATATTCCCCAGATTGATGAATCACTTCCCGATGAATTATTCGGAGACAGAATACGCGTGCATCAAATCATGGTGAACATACTCAACAATGCAGTGAAGTATACGAAGAAAGGCAGCGTGAAATTCACACTCACAGGCGTTAAAGGCGATGACCCTTCATTAATCGTTCTTCACATAACAGTTACTGATACGGGAATCGGAATTCATGCGGAAGACATTCCCAAATTGTTTAAGTCATTCAGCAGGATAGACGCAAAAGAGACTCATAATATCGAAGGCACCGGCTTAGGTCTCGCGATAACAGGAAGACTAATCGAGTTAATGGGCGGAACTGTTGAAGTTACATCGACATACGGAGTCGGCTCAACGTTCCATGTAGTTATTCCCCAAAAAATTGTCGGCTCAAAAACGATTCGCGATTACGAGAAGGAAGCCGCACATGCAAAGAAGACCGAGCGCAAAGTTCTCATGGCTCCGAATGCAAGAGTCTTAATCGTTGATGATAATGACATGAACAGAATCGTTTTGCGTTCACTGATGAAAGAGAATAAAGTCAAAATAGACGAAGCAGAATCAGGTGAAGAATGCTTAAAGAAAGTCGCCGCGAATCAATACGATATTATTCTCATGGACTACATGATGCCTCACATGGACGGAAAAGAAACGTTAGCCCACATAAAAGAAATGAAAGATGCACCGGGAGCAAGTGCAAAAGTGATTGTGTGTACGGCGAATGCTCTTGTCGGTGTGAGGGCGGAATTATTATCTGCCGGATTCGATGACTTTCTGAGTAAACCTGTAAACGGGAAAGAACTTGAAGAGATGCTTGCGAAATACATTCCCTCAGAGAAAATTACACAGGGGGCAGGTGCATAAAATAAATGCTGACTTACGGCTTTAACGTGTGGCTTGAAGCTACAATGATTCCGTTTCTGGGGGTCATGGCTGTCTTTCTTTTCGTGAGATACGGAACTAACGCGGAAATCAATAAACGTTTCAGGCGGCTTGCACTTTCAACATTTTTTGCGGCCATTCTTGAAGTTATTTCAACTCTTCTTGTCGACGGAGGAGCATATATTATTCTCGGCGGATGGAGTTATGCTTATGCTCTGAATATGGCAATGCGGACTCTGTTCTATGCAGTCGTAAATCTCAATGCGTATTATCTTATGCGTTACGTTGAGGCATATGTTCATGTTGAGAATAAAAATTTTGATGACTTTAACAAACTGCTTCTGCTTTCAAGTTTCGTGATTCTGATTCTAAATCTCATTCCCGGCATCGGCGGCTTCTCATTCACGATTTCAACGTACGGAGAGTTCATACTCGGCCCTTATGCAACGTTATGGCAGTGCGTATTCGTGTTTTATTTTATTGTCATGGCCGCATATCTTCAGTTCACGAACAAGAAATATTATACGGCTAAGTCTCAGTATATCGTCATGAATATTCTGGGCGGTTTACTCATTGCTGCATTTGTCTCTCAGTATATGTTCATTCGTACGGCTCTGTTCACGTATACAGTTGCAACGATAGTTCTGTTCGTTACGTTCTTTTATTATGAAGCTCCTGCATACCGTCAAATGCTTACGGTCGAAAAGGAACTCGAAGAATCACGTGAACGCGCAGAACAGTCAACGAGAATCACGAATGCTGCTAACAGGGCAAAAAGTGATTTCCTTGCGAACACTTCACACGAGATCCGTACACCCATGAACGCGATATTAGGCATGAATGAGATGATATTACGCGAGAGCAGAGACCAGGCAATTCATCAGGCGGCACTTGATATTCGCAATGCAGGCAATCATTTGCTCTCAATCATCAATAATATACTGGACATCTCTAAAATCGAATCCGGCAAAATGGAACTCTATTATGCAGACTATCATTTATGGCAGCTCCTGAAGGACATAGAAGAGGGAAATTTTGAGACGATTCACGATAAAAATTTGAATTT
>JAFPWQ010000268.1 GCA_017394925.1 Synergistaceae bacterium | reverse complement strand
GTCGATTATCGCAGCATAGCTGAAATATGTCTGTCTTTCTGCTTTACACCGCTAGTTTGCTGCATGAAGTCTTCACTATATCTTGAAGAGTTTTTCAGTCAGTGAGTAATTTGCCTTCGCTGTATAATAACTGCAATTATTTTCAATGGAGGTTATTACATGGCCGTTAATGAGAATGAAACAAAATTTTCCGGGCGCATGGGGTTTCAGTGGCACATAACTGACAATTGCGATCAGAGATGCAAGCACTGTTATATATTCGGAGAAGATCCATCTATCACGCTTTACTCGACTCCGTTTGAGAAGATGAAAGAAGTAGTAGACAAATGCATAGCATATACAGCGCGTTTTGAAGCACGTCCAAGTTTTGCTATCACGGGCGGAGATCCTTTGCTTAACCCGGAATTCTGGAAGCTGGCCGAATATCTCAGGGAGAAAGAGCTTAAGTTTCGCATGATGGGCAATCCGTTTCATTTAACGCAGGAAGTTTGCGACAGGCTTCATGATTGCGGCTGTACGGATTTGCAGGTTTCAATTGACGGACTTAGAGAAACTCATGATTATTTACGCAAGCCCGGTTCATTCGATGCGACGTGGGCATGTCTTCCGATTCTCCACAAAGCCGGAATCGAAAGCGCAATCATGGTTACAGTCTCTCAGATAAACATCAAAGAAGTACCCGACATCATAGACCTTGCAGTACAGCACCGCGCCGGACTCTTTACTTTTGCCCGTTATGTTCCTACAGGCCCGGACAAAATGAACGGGATAAAGCCGCTGGAGTACCGTGAATTGCTTGACAAGTGCTACAAGAAATACGAGAAATATAGAGATGAAGGCTGCTGGACAATTTTCGGTGAAAAAGAACATCTCTTCACGCTCTACAAATACGAAGAAGGAATCGTTACAATTCCTGAAAACGTGAAACCTGGCGTGCTTTATGACGGCTGCCACATCGGGCTCTCCGGCTGCATACTTCCTGACGGGACTTTATTAGCCTGCAGGCGTACAGCAGGAAGCGAGATCGGAAATATTTTTGATGATGACTTTCTTGACAGTGAAAACACCTACGAAAAGAAGAGACTCGCATACAGGGAATTAAGCAGATACGAAGATTGCAGAAGGTGCAAGCTCGCTCAGTGGTGCAGGGGCTGCCATGCTGTAGCAAGAGGACAGTTCGGTGATTTCTTTGCACGTGATCCCCAGTGCTGGCATGTTGTAGAATAATTGAAATTGTGCTAAACTAATTGCGTTTTTGAATAATGTTTACGGAGGTAATATTCTAATGAAGAATGCCGAACAGTTCAGCGCAGACATGAAAGCCGATGATGCTTTGAGGGCAAAATTCCGCGAGGGTCTGAACAAACTTCGCGGCGACAAGACACTCAGCATTACAGAAGCCAGCCGTCAGGTAGCTCGTGAGCTTGGGTACCAGGTTTCAGATGAAGAAACGAAGAAGCTCATGGCACAGCAGCGGACACCAATGAGAGAACTCACCGACAGCGAGCTGGAGAATGTTGCAGGCGGTGGTTGTAGTTACAGTTACATTTCAGCCTCAACCTCGTACTGTGAGAATCCATTCACGGATTGGTCTTGGTAAAATAATCCCATAAGCGGAGATTCAGAAATCGGGAAATTGTGAGCTTGTTATGAAAGTCTCAAAGTATCTCGAACTCTTCAGGACGTTGTCGTATCCGGGGTTATTCTCAGGAGAGTGTCTCAACGCTCTTAAATTTGTTCAGGATAATTACGGTCAGGCAGAGTCCCATCATGTTATTTATGAAGTCAATCTGAATGACCCTGCACGAACCCTAGATTTTTCCTACAAGTTTTATGAAGAAAGCTCGCCATATCCTTATTGGTACGAGTTTGATTATGACTTCTATTCCAAATGCAATTTATCTCAAGGTTACTTTATTGATCTGACCGGCTCAGCTTCCCTTCCCAGTGAAAATGAAGAAGCTGTGATCCGCGTTACAGGCCGTGAAAAGTTTGAGCTTATCAGGCAGCCATTGAATAATCTTGAAAAATTTCTTGCTGACAGAGGCTCCCGCGTTCTGTATTTAGGAAATCTTGATCACAGGGGATATTCTGAGAGTGTCCGGATAGAGACGGGAGTCAGAACGTGCCGTAAACTGATTGAGTTTATACAAGGTCTTTCGTACAGCGGAAATATTTCCCTTGTTGAAGAGACTATATCGAAAATTGAGCCGTATGCTGCCGGACGTGCGTATCTTCTCAGTTTTGATCTTTTTGCTGACAGAATTTCTGACAGAATCGGAGCAGCTTTTTTCCCGTTCACATCCCTTAACGATATTCAGGATTTAGTGAATTTTTTGACTGAAAACAAATTTTGTCTTGCCGAAAAGGGACAGGACTTAATAAAATGGTCAGGCGATCCTCTTCCTGAAGATATGCTGCAGCAGAGAATTAACTTCATAAAGATTCAATTTGAGAAAAATAAAATCGTTTCAGTCAAGGCTTATTTAATGCAGTCCGATGAATTTCCTTTGCAATTTATGTTTTCAGGGGTGCATTGAAGTAATCTTGAGAATAATGAAAGTAAGAAAACTAATAAGAAAACTAAGAAGTGGAAACAGAAAATGCATACTAATGAAAAAACTATCGCGCTAGGTGTAGATAGGAAAGGCTGTCAAATTCTCGAACAAATGCTCGGAAAAATTGACGGCGTAAAATTCGCTTAAATTTATATCCGTAAACTTCCCAGTAAATTTTTGTCCCTTTTAGAGAACGTTCATATTTACGCGTTAAACATTCATTTATTTCGGTCTCATCTACATAGATAATTTTGTCTTTGGAAATATTTTGGATATTCTCAAGATATTTTTATACTTTATCTGGATTTTGATCATATCAGCGCGTAGTTTTTTGGATGTTTTAAAGTTTCCTTCCAATATCGATTATCATTACGGGTGCTATGAGAACCGGCAGCAAAGCAATAATAAAACCCCCTGCCGTAAAAACAGGGGGCGCATAAATTCCCGGTGAATTAGAATCTCACAACAACTTTCATGTAATTACCCGGATTCTTCTCGATGTCAATTATCGTTGCAGGAGCTTCATCAGGTGTAACTGTCTTCGTGAGCATCTTAGGCATGTCGACTCTCTTTGACTGAATGAGTTCAAGTGCCTCTTCAAATTCATGTACGCTGTTACGTCCGCCTCGTACATCAAGCTCTTTCTTCGTGATAATGTCTGTCGGAAGACTCGTTTCTTTCTTCGGCCAGCCCGTGAACACAACACGTCCTGCATTGCACACATAATCGAACGTAGCACGTATAGCCTGATTTGCGCCGGAACATTCAATCACTAACTGTGCCATATCTCCGTTCGTGATCTCTGCGATCTTCTTCGTTGCGTCCTCTTTGCCGGAGTTAATCACGTATTCGATTCCCGTTACATTCTTCGCAAAGTCGAGTCGTTCCTGGACAATGTCAATCAGAATCGCATGACCGCCGTATGCCTGTGCACCCATAGCCGCCGCAAGTCCAATCGGGCCTGCACCAATAACAACGCAATACTCGCCAGCCTTGAATGCGCCTCTGTGAATTCCGTGCATACTGATCGTGAGAGGTTCAGCCATAGCAGCCTGCTCAAAGGTCATACCTTCGGGCATTTTCACGAGCATGTGGGCAGGATGACAGAAGTATTCACACATACCGCCGTCAATGTGAACTCCGAGAGTGTGCATGTCAGTACAGCAGTTAGTGCGTCCGATTCTGCACGGGTAGCAATGTCCGCAATACACATAGGGTTCAACGACTACTTTGTCGCCGACCTTTATGCCTTTGGGATTATCTTCGGGAATCGACATAACTACACCGGCAAGTTCATGACCGATTATGCGCGGATAACTCACGAGATTATTCGTTCCTCTGAACGCTCCTATATCCGAGCCGCATATACCAGCCGCCTCAATCTTGAGCAGTGCTTCTCCTGCTTTAGGTGTTGGCTTCTCAACATCAATGCATTCAACTTTGAAGGGTTCAACGATTCGTACTGCCTTCATTTTTATACTTCACCTCACGTTATAATTTTCCATTGCATGAATCGCATTCACAATGAATTCATGACACGGCACTTCAATTTTACACTTCTTAGCCGCCCTCACAACTGAACCGCTTATAGTGTCAACTTCAGTTTTTCGTCCTGCGCGTAAATCTGCACTTATTGACGTTACCCCGTTGGGTGAATTCTCAGATACGGATTTGATTTCTTCAAGCAGCTTTGATTCATCAGCCTCAAGTCCAAGAGCATGTGCAACTGTTACTGCCTCATGCAATAATTTCTTCGAGAGATTCATAGCATAATCGCATTTGGCAATAAAACCCATTTCACATTTCAGGAGACCAGTTACGGCACTAAAGGCTACGTTCACAAAGAGCTTGTTCCAGATTAACTGCTGAATGTTCTCATGAATTCTCACATTGAAACCGCAAGAATCAAATGCCTCTTTCAGTCTTGGCAGAAAATGATTCGAGTCTTCAACTAACATTCCAACGTTCGTGTTGCCTTTTCCCCCATGACGGACATGACCGGGAGATAAAACAGCACCGTTATCTTCAGTAGTGCCGATAATGATTCGTTCGACGGGTGCAAACTCGGATAAAATATCTTCATGGCCTGATCCGTTCTGCAATGTCATCAGGTATGTATTCCCTGAGATTATATGCCTGTTTGACTCAAGAGCCGAACGCGAATACAGAGCCTTCACGAATAAAATAATCAGGTCAGCGGGTTCAAGTCCTTCTGTGGTGTTTACTGCTTTGGGCGAATATTTATTATCATGTCCGTTTTCTTCGAGAATTAAACCGTTCTGATTCACAACGTCAATAACTGCCTTGTTTGTGTCAACGAGAAAGACTTCGTTATTCTGCGAGAGCCTGCCGCCGTAGATTGACCCCATAGCCCCCGCGCCTATAACTGCTATTCTCATTCGGAGAACTCCTTTATGCCTTCAATTGCGTACGCGTGAACAGGACTTGAATCTAATCCCTTAATCGGCAACGGTGAAAATGACATGAAGAATACATCACGTTTAAGCTGTTCAAGATTCTTCAGGACTTCAATGAAAATTATTCCCTCAGCAAGAAGAATATCATGGAACGGTTTAACATCTTCGTTGCAGTTCTCGATTGATACTCCGTCGCCGAATCCAACAGCTTTAACTTTCTTTGCTTTGAACCATTCTGCTGTCTCACCGTTCACGAATAATCTTTTATCTTTTTCCGTGTTCGTGTCGGGCGTAAACGGATTGAGCTTGTATGACGAGTCGATTATCACTATATCGCCTTCACGCACTTTCTTAGCTTCACGGTCTAAATCTTTTGCTGTGATGTGTGAATTCGGAGCACATGACTCTTTGAAGTCAACGTAAACGCCTCTTCCGACAAACGTTGTCAGGGGAATACCAGTAACATCGGGCCAGTTGTCATCGTGGTGATACGGGCATTCGGCATGTGTTCCCAGGTGAGTCATGATGTCAACATTCGTG
>JAFPWQ010000267.1 GCA_017394925.1 Synergistaceae bacterium | reverse complement strand
CCCGCAAGCAAATTACCCTGCTGATCGTTGCCGCCCATTTGAAGCCTGCAGTCGTAATTCTCATTCAGATACTTGAAGTCCATTGCCTGAAGCAAGACATACGAAAATTCAGTGTATGAGATTCCTTTTTCGGGGTCTTCGAGGCGTGAACGAATATATTCACGGGCGATTAAGTTATTGATTGAGAAATATTTTCCGACATCGTGAAGAACTTCAAGAAATGTTATTTTGCTCAGCCAGTCGTAATTGTTCAGGAGCAATGCAGAATTTTTCCCGCAGTCGAAGTTCAGAAATTTCTTCAGCTGTGCCTTTACACCTTCGATGTTATGCATAACTGCCTCAAGCGTGATTAAATTTCTCTCTTTGCTCTTCCCAGAAGGATCTCCGATTAAACCTGTTCCGCCTCCTGCGAGTGCTATGGGTCTGTGTCCGAGTCTCTGAAGCCATCCAAGTGCCATTAACGGGATCAAATGACCGACGTGTAAACTGTCAGCTGTGGGGTCAAAGCCGACATAGGCCGTAATCATCTCTTCATTCATGACCTGTGAGAGTCTCTCTTCATTTGTACACCATTCAAAATATCCGCGTCCCTTTAAAACTTCAAACGCATTCATATTGCGCTTATTCTCCTTTCATGTTGTGAAATCATTTACGTTTTGTTGGCTATTATATAATAACGAAAATTTAAGCAATTCAAATTCAAAGAGGGAGTATAAAATCTCACATGAGAAGAAAATTTTATCTTGCAATATTAATTCTCATTCTCACACTCACAACTACAAATTCAAATTTATATGCAGCAGAATCACTTCGCGATTTGTTCTGGAAAAAATCATGGACAGATATGGAAGTGAGATTCAAAACGTTAAAGAAGAAGACAGCAGGCGATTATTCACTCATGGCCAATGCATACAGATTTCAGGAACGCTGGCAGGATGCAGTTAATATTCTTGAAGATCATGCGCAGAAATTTCCGGAGAATATTAAACCCTATGCAGATATGACGCTCTTACTCGGCTATGAGAAAACGAATCAGAAAGCAAAAGCATTAAGTCTTGCCGAATCACTTTACACATCAGCACCAAAAGACCTGAAATATTATGTCGCCTTTGCACAGTATCGACTCTATGACGCAAAGAAAGATACAGCCAACATGATTAAGGCGTTGAATTTCATGTTATCTGACGCATCAACAGATGAACAGAGAATATCTACTCTTAAGCTCTTAATGCCTCTCACATCTGACGCAAAGCACGCATTACAGCTCCTTGAACTTGACCCCGATAACAAAGAAGCCGCATCGATTCTCACTCACGGAAAACTGAACGCACAGAGTATGCTTGCACTTGGGATTCACTATTTCACAATCGGCAATAATTCATCGGCTGTAGAATATCTCAACAGGTCGCAGGGACGAAAGGCTCAATATTACCGTGCATGGGCGAATGAGAAACTCAAACGTTCGGACACGGCGTTAAATCTCTGGGGAAGTCTCGCAGTCTCAGGTAATGAATACGCCGGAAGTTCAGTAACACGAATCGCAAGAATGGCACGCAATAAGAACATGAGAGCTAAATGTGTGAATGTCCTTGAGAGAGTTGCACGTGAAAGACGCGGAAATGTTCAGGCAAGAGCATTGCAGGCACTAATCAGCTTACAGGGTAAAGGAGAATCGAACCGCAAACGTGAACTTGAAACACAGCTCATCATGAATCATCCTTCAAGCACATATGCGTTTAATATTCTCTGGTCGCGTGCATGGAACGAAATATCAAGAGGGAATTATGCGGAGGCCGTTAAATTATTGAAGTATGCAGATGCTCCCGGTGTTTTTGCATACAGACGCGCAAGAATATTATACTGGCTTGCACACTCACAGAATAATTCAGGACAGAAAGAAGACGCAGAACGTACACTTGCGATTCTGAGACGAAAATTTTCACTCACGATTTACGGATTATTATCTGAACCGTCAATCAGAATCATTAACGGCACTAATCCGAATTTAACTCTAAGACCTTCGGAGCTTGAGCAATGGGGATTCATTTATCACGCATACATGAAGCTAAAGCACCCAAAAGCTAATGCACGTGAAATATATCGTTCAGTCATACTGTCAAAATGGCTTGGGCTCGAAAGCAATTACACCGAAGCAAAACAGATTGAGAATCTCATGACGTGGAACTCAACACATTACAGGTCAGACCTTGAAGCATTATATCCTCGTGCATTCAAGAATTCAGTTGATGCTGCATCACGGAGATACGGAGTAGAGAATAATTTTGTGTGGGCAATCATGAGACAGGAGAGTGCATTCAATCCAAACGCAAAGAGTCATGCAGGTGCGGCAGGGTTAATGCAGTTGATGCCTGGAACAGCAAAAGACGAATCAAAACGTGCAGGGTTATCATCATACAGTCTGTATAATCCCAACGATAACATCATGCTCGGCACTTCACATCTTGCATGGCTGAGCAGGAACTTCGCAAAGAAAGAATACGTCATGGCCGCATACAACGCAGGTTCAGGGAATGCACGTAAATGGTTACACAATGGCGGCGAAAGATTAGACCTTGCGAGATGGATTGAGAGAATTTCATTTGAAGAGACAAGCGGATATGTTCAGAGGGTAAGCGGAAATCTTGAGGTCTACAGAATGTTATACCGCAATGGAAAATAAAAATATCCCGTTTGAACTTTCAGATTATGTTCTGAGAAAATATTTTCGTGAGACTGGAATCAATCAGGGCTGGTTACCTGAGAATGATAGAAGAATTATTGCGGCTGTCTCAGGAGGAGGAGATTCAATTGCGCTTTTATGGCTGTGCAGAAATTTCTATCATGGCCATGTCATAGCAGTACATGTAAATCACGGCATAAGAGGCTCTGAGTCAGATGAAGACGAAAATTTTACGCGCATGTTCGCAAATAATCTCAACGTTGAATTTCACGCAAGACATATTGACGTTCCCAATGAACGCATGAAGGGTGAATCAATTGAGTCATCAGCAAGACGGTTAAGACTTCGTGAATTATGCATAATGGCAAAAGAATTAAACGCTGATTCAATTTTCACGGGACATAACAGAGACGATTTAGCCGAGACCGTTTTATTCAATATATTACGTGGGACGGGCATAAGGGGCAGTGTAGGCATGAATGAATCAAGCGAAATTGACGGGATAAAATTCTACAGGCCGTTGCTTAGACTCAGGCGTGAATTTCTGCGTGATATTCTGAGAGTGAGAAATATATCATGGCGCGAGGACTGCACTAACAGTGATGACTCATACACGCGTAATTTTATCAGGCTGAATCTCCTGCCGTTAATCTCTGAGAGAATCAATGCATCGTCAGTTGAACATCTTGCGCGTTTCGGTGAAGAGATGAGAGCATTACGTCTTAATGAGGATAAAATAAGCAATGAACTTCTGAATACATGCATAGAAGCAGAATCGCCGCTTATACTTAACCGCAAAAAAATCAAAACGCTTGATGATGATGATATTGCACTTGTGATTCGTGAAATCGGCAGGAGATTATCACTCAGAACGTTATCGCATAAACGGTGCTGTGAACTCGCAAGACTGATGAAGAAAACAGAAAACTTTATATTTCAGTGGAGCGGAGACATGACGGTTAAGAGCATGAAAGGCAAAATATATTTCGAGGAGAAAAAATGAGCCTCGCATTGATGAATAAATGCATCACCAGAAAATAAGGTTAAGAGCATGAAAGGCAGAATATACGTCGAGGGGAAAAAAAAATGAGTCTTGCATTGAAGAATGAATGCATAAAACCTAATGACTAAACCAGAAAACACGGTTAAAAGCATGAAGAACAGAATACACTTTGAGGGGAAAAAATGACACATACGACAGAAGAATTATTGAGAGAATGCGAAGAGATTAAACGCCTTCTTGAACATAAACGCGAAGAAATAAAAGCTCAGGAGGCACTTAAAGATTTAGACGCTCAGAGAAGAGACTGGGAACGAAGAACGGCATTATTTGTTCCGTCAAAGCAGAGATTAGAGCGCGGCGGCAAGGCATTAGAACTTGGTGAAGACTACGAGACGATAAAAGACTTACGGGTTGTGCGTGAGAAAAATAAAATACGTCAGGCATCATTACGTGATGAGATGAGCATAGCCCGGACTGATCTGCATAACGCGGAGGAAGCATTAACACTCATTGAGGCGGAATACAGAGATAAACTTGCAGAACAGACTAAACTCTTGAATCTCTCACAGAAAGTTAAGACGCTTGATGAGCAAATTTTAGACCGCAAAGAAGCAGCTGTAAATGCGCGTCATGAATTTGAAGAATCAGAACGGGAACTCAAAGAATGTTCGCAGAGGGTAGAGAGTGAACAAATATCGCTTGAGAAAATTGAACTTGCACTTCGGGAAGCAAGAAAATTTTTGCAGTCTCACGCGATTGATGAAAAACTTTCGGGAAGTCTTGCAGGCATTCAGAGATGCTTTGAGATGTATGTACAGGCAGAAGAAAAACGAATTGCACTGAAAGCGTCATT
>JAFPWQ010000266.1 GCA_017394925.1 Synergistaceae bacterium | reverse complement strand
TTTTTTGCATGTATTCTACAATGTTGGGTGTAATATTTACAATCATTTTAATCTGGGGAGGATTATTTTCACCTTGAACGTAATAACTATAAAAAAATTTCTGCGTATCACTTTAACTTCGATTCTTCTAATCACACTTTCATGTTCATCTTCATATTCAGCATCACGCACACTCAAAAGCACATACGACATAATAATCGCAGGAGCAGGTACAGGAGGAATAAGCGCGGCAGTTCAGGCGGCAAGAATGGGTGTTAATGTTCTTGTGATTGAGTCAGGCTCATGGGTCGGAGGTCAGGCAACAGCTGCAGGAGTTTCAACTATGGACGACATGAGCAGACAGAAAAGCGGAATATACGAAGAGTTCATTAACCGCATAAAAAACTATTATGACTCACGCGGCAAATCAATGGGCACTGCATACTGGACATCAAACAGTGTTGCATTTGAGCCCCGAATCGGACAGGACGCATTAATCGCAATGATTAACGATGCCCGCAGAAGAGGCACAATTGACTTCATAATGAACTCAAATATTATTGCTGTCGACAAAGATAAACGCACAGTAACAGGCGTAACGGTTCAGCTTTCTGATAAATCGACACGTAAATATTCATGCAAGATCTTAATCGATGCTACAGAATACGGAGATATATTGCCTCTTGCGAAAACTCAATACAGAATCGGCAACAGTGTATCAAAATTTCCGAATCCAGACTCAATGATTCAGGATATAACATGGACAGCAGTAATAAAAAAATATCCTGCAGGAGTCCCGAACTATTTGCGTCCTCTTTCACCGTTGCCCGGCTATGACCTTGCAAAAAGAAATTATGAAAGTTTCGTAACTGCTGACGGATTCAATTTCAGAAATAAATATCCCGTTGATACTCCCGTTAATTTCGCAACTCACAATTCATACAGGGGACTTCCTGACAGCACGAACCCATATAACTATGATTCTGACAAAGGAACAAGAGATTTTATCACGAAGAGCAGCGTGAACTGGGCGAATGATTATCCCGGCACTTACTCATGGAACGGCAGAAGGGGACTTCCGATTGCATATCTCGAAGACAAAAAATTAAGATTGCAGGTTGAACGTGAAGCCCTCATGAAGACGTTGAACTTCATATATTATATCCAGAATGAACTGGGCGAAGACTGGTCAGTTGCAGATGACGAATATAACAACAGGACTTTACCCGAAGCCGCGAGAACTCTTCCGCGTGAGTGGCAGGACATTGCTGTACATATGCCGCCCATGCCTTACGTGAGAGAATCCCGAAGGATAATCGGAAAGCATACACTGACATCACTTGAATTACTGCAGAACTCACTGAGCTATCGAGACGGCCAGACGAGTCATGAATTTCCTGATGCAATTGCAATCGGCGGATATATTTTAGACTTGCACGGAGCAAATACTGATGCAGACATGGAATGGGAATTTAACGAACGTTCAAGCTCATCAATCACGAACAGGCCAAGAGGACCGTTTCAGGTTCCAATGAATATATTGATTCCAGAAGACACTGACGGATTAATTGCGGCTGAAAAAAATATTTCTGCAACGAGATTAGCAGCTGGTGCATTAAGACTTCAGCCAATAACCATGATGACAGGACAGGCAGCTGGGGCATTAGCGGCATTATGTGCGAAAGAAAATAAATTCCCGAAAGATATTCAGGCTATACGCGTTCAATGGGAATTATTGAATTCAGGCGTTGATTTATCACTCTGTCATTACTCAGACGTCCCCGATGAACATCCTGCAAATAAGACTGTGCAGATCTCAAATATACATGGCCTTATCCCTGCAAATGAATATCCTCATGCACCATCATTCAATCTCGGCTATATCGATGACCCTGTTATCGCAATGGCAGTAATCAGAGGCGCGGATAAAGGCGTGTTCGGTGTGAATGACATGATCACTAAAGGAGAAGCAAACGGAATATTAAGCCGTGCGAGATTTGCGGCGGGACTTGAAGGTGAATGGGAAGTATTTGACGAAAAACTGCATAATTTTGTCTCAAGAGGCGATTTTGCGAAGGCTGTATGCGATGCATTCCCGATGATTAAGAATGCAAAATATAACAAGAGTATACGAATCCCGTTTAGAATCACGAAACACAGAAATTCAGAGTACGTGAATATTCTTGCGAGATTAGGCGCACTTGAGATATATAAACGCGATTCGGAATTCAGATACGGTACTCCTGTAACTAAAGGCGAAGCTGCTGATATTGTAGTACGTGCTGCAGTGATTGCGTCAGGAGAATAAAACGAGTATCTAAGCCCTCCGATAATAATTAAAACTGTATCTGTAAATCCATGCGTAAATATAAAAATTTCAGGGAGGAATTTCAATGTTCAGGGATGTATACATGTCTCTGTTTAATTCTGGAGGCATATCGTAAGGATAGTTAATAATATTCCGGCAAAAAGAACATTCAATGCGCTGGACAGAACCAACAAATCGCTAAGTAAAGCAATCAATGCATTATCAACAGGACTTCGCATTAATTCATCATCAGATGATGTAGCCGGATTTGCGATCAGTCAGAAAATGCGCTCACAAATCGGGGGGATTGATATTGCGCTGAGAAATTCACAGGACGGGATTTCACTTCTTCAGACGGCAGAAGGTGCGTTAGGTGAGACGAACTCGATGCTTCAGAGAATGCGTGATCTTGCTGTGCAGGCCTCTAATGATTCGCTCACATCACAGGACAGGCAGTATCTACAGCTTGAGATTGACGAGTTAAAGAAACAAATCGACAAGATAGCAGGCACAACACAGTTCAATAAAAAGAAATTGCTTGACGGTTCATCAGGTGCTTTGTGGTCATCGAGTGATTTGAATCTCAGTGCGAAAATCAACGGTGGACTTGCGTATGTTGATGAGAATGGCCAGAAGGTAAGCAGTGAGGGGAATTACAGAATCGAGGTGAGAGCAGAAGCCGGAGAGGCGCAAGTTCAGAAGAGTAATATATTCAATCTTGAAGCACCAGTAGAGATAACAAGAAAAGAACGTGTATATTTCAGTGATGGTGAACCTGAACAAATTGGTAAAACAGAAGAAGAAATTAAAGCTATCGAACAGGAAGCAACAATCATTGAAATTGACAAACTTTCGGAATATGGAGAGACTGGTGAGGGCTGGAATTATTTCAATATGGAACTTACGATTACCGGCAATGGCAATTATAAGATCGTTGGTAACGGAACAGCACTAACTGACAGACATATCAAAATTAGCGGAAACACAGAGACAAATATTTTTCTCTCTGATGTAAATATAGACAGAAGCAGAAGTAGTTTTCAATTTGGCTGTGCTTTTGCTATAGAGTCTGGTGCAAAAGTAGATATGTACCTTGAGAGCAACAATTCACTCATAAGCGGTTATGGTCGCGCTGGTCTTGAAGTTCCCGAAGGTGCAGAACTGACTATAAGCAGTGCTTCAGGAGATGGCTCAAGACGAGGTGCTTTAACAGCAACAGGCGGATACTTAGCAGCAGGTATAGGAGGAGGTGATTTCAAGCGTTCTGTCAATATATATAACATGAGAGATTATCCTAGTGGTGTAGAGAACCCTTATCGTGAAATTACCAGAGAAGGATTAGCTTCTTCCTCAAAAACGAACGGCGGAAAGATTACTATCATGGGCGGTACTGTTAATGCTCAGGGAGGTATGCAGGGTGCAGGAATCGGGGGAGGGTTCGGCGGCAATGCCGGAGAAATTTCCATAGTCAGCGGTGAAATTAATGCAAGCGGTCTCAACAGGGGAGCGGGAATCGGCAGCGGGCACTTTGCGAACTGGTACACAGATTATAATCGAGAATCAGTAATCAAGATTTCAGGAGGATACATAACTGCTAAGGGCGGTGATGACTATAATGGCTACTATCAGGGTGCAGGCATAGGCGGCGGCTGTCATTCCGATTCAGGAAATATAATAATCAGGAAAGGATTAGTCAACTGGAGTGATAAGGATAACGGAATGATTAATCGGGCAGGAAGTCAGATTATTGCTATACGTGGAGGGTCTGATACAAGCAATAATACTGCTCAGGATATTGGTCATGGAACAGATAGCAATGGTGAATGGAGTGAATATGCTCTTGAACTTGATGAAATTCCAGGACTTCCTTCTCCAGCATTAAGCGAATTCGTTGAAGTTGAAATCTCTGATACAATAACAAGGCCTTCAACACTGAGAGATATGAAAATTTTTTACAATTCGGAAGGCGTTTATCTTGTTGAACATCCACAAACTCTGACAATAACACAGGGCAATGGAAAAAGTACAAATGTAACTTTATATCCTGAAGACACAATTTTTGATGTTGCAGAAAGAATCAATAATGCAATCTGCGAATCACTCGGTCAGGGCGCATATACTGACAACAGAAGCCGATTCTGTACGATAGCCTCAGGTCCCGATAACACTTCAGAATCAGTATGTACATTTGAAGATGTATACAGGAAAAGATACCAGCGTGATAGCAACGGAGATTTGATTCTTGACAGCAATAACAATCCAATAGAAATTGGAACTGAAAAAAGCGGTCAGTACATTACGAATTCAACAATGCTTGTACGTTCAGCAGTTCCCGGCAAAGAAGGCGAATTATATTTTTCCGGCGATGAAGAACTGCTCAATGCATTAGGTCTCAACACAATTCAGGAATCAACCGAAAGCACATTCAATGCCTCTGTCTATGATGCTCATTCAGGCGCGAGAATAAATGAAATGAAAGCTGAAGGCTCAGAATTCAAAAGCATAATACCTCCTGAGATAGATATTCACGTTGACCCAATGACAGGTCTTGTTGCAAACTGGGACGAACAAACAAAGAAATTCATTTTTGCAGGAAACGATTCATATTCGGCAGTGCTTCACCTCAAGAATAACGCCATAATCTTTCAGACAGGAGCAAACAACGGCGAAGATTTCATGATTCAGCTCGGCGACATGTCTTCAAAGGCATTAGGCATTACGGGCGTAAATGTTCTGACCAGAGAGACAGCCTCAAGGGCAATAAGCGTAATAGACAGTGCAATCAATAAAATCTCGTCTCAGCGTGCAAAAATAGGTGCATACACTAATTCGCTTGAGAATACGCTAAACAGTCTGACAATAACGAGTGCAAATCTCACTGAAACTGACAGCAGAATACGCGATGCTGATATGTCGCAGGCCATGATGAATTTCGTTAAGCTGCAAATCCTGAATCAGTCAGGCTCGTCTATGCTCGCACAGGCAAATCAAATCCCGCAGTCAGTTCTAACACTCATGCAATAAATACCGCTCCCCAGAATCATTCGGGGGAGTTTCGTTTCAACATCGATAATGACATCACGATAAACGACAAGATTATCCCGCACGTTGACGCATTCAGCCTCACACCCATAACATCAATTCCGCCGTTAAACCCTCCGAACGTCATGTAAACCGTCAGACCTGCCCCAAGCAATGAAGAAAG
>JAFPWQ010000033.1 GCA_017394925.1 Synergistaceae bacterium | reverse complement strand
GCTTTCGACCGGGAAATCACCGCAGAGATTCATCATGAACTACAGAATGATAAAAGCTGCCGAAATGCTTGTAATGACGAATAAACCAGTAAACGAGATCGGCTCATCTGTCGGCTATGAGAATCAGATGCATTTTTCGCGGGCATTCAGGACAATTTACGGAGTCTCTCCGCGCGAATGGAGAAATTCACACAAGGCAGAAAATTAATCAGTGTACATTCCTGATTATGAAGTCAGCGAATATATTCCAGTCTCCTATGTTCATGCTGTCATAGATTCTGTGTTCGTCTTCGGGGCTTAACGGACGAGAAATAAATTCTGTGTCAATTTCTTCTGCATCACTGAATACCTGCACTATTTCAGGATGATAAAACCATTCAGACGGAGCTTCAAGATTCGTTGTGAGTAATTTCTTGTGATACCAGAGAGCTTCATTTACTCTTAATGAGCTGTAATTCTGTCCGAACGGTAATATCTCAAGAACGCATTTTGTATTCATGACATGCTGCAATACTTCATCGTATGTCAGGAAATTCATTGTCTTCATGCTCACATAGTGAATATCATCTGCATATTTCTGTTCATTCTCAGGGACTCCAGTTATCCAGAAATCACATTTTAGGTCTGCACCTTTCAGCTTCTCATAAACTGAAAGTATTTTATTCAGTCTGTCTTTTGCCTGCCCGACAAAGAATATATCACTTTGATTTTCAGGCTCAAATTTTTTCTCAGGCAATAAGCACGGCCAGTAATCCGTGAAAAGCAGTCCAAGATTTTCTGCGTCTCTCCTGTTGAATGTTATTCCTGCATCGTAATAATCTTTCATGTGATTCCAGCGTTCCGTTAATCCGCTATTATTATCATCAACCGGGTCTCTGAAATAGAATATTAATTTGCAGTTCCTGTATTTTTTCCTTAGGTGCTTAAGATAATTACGCGAATATGCAAGTCTGAATCCGTCCTGAAAGATAAAATATATTATCTTACCGCGTGATATACCTGAGTTATCTAATATGACTTTATCCCATAAAAAATGAAACGGAAGATTAATTATTCTGTTTAAATTCCATGATGTATGAATGCGGAAAATTTTATCGATGAATTTATTTGTGATACGGCCGCCCAGACAAACACCGTGTGAAACTGCTGACGGAATGAATCCCCCGATTGGATTACCTAAGACTACGAACTGTATATTGCAAGATGAATATATTGATTCGAGATGTGAGCTATTTATGTTCATTTCTTCCTGTTCCGCCCTCAATAACTCCTTCATGAGTGAACACATTAGTTATCGTTCTCAGTATGCATATTACATCAAACATGAATGATTCGCGTTTAACATATTCGCCGTCAAATTTAGCCTTAACTGGAATCTCAAGCTCATCGCGTCCGTTAATCTGCGCCCAGCCCGTTAAACCAGGACGAATATCATTAGCACCGTATTTATCGCGTTCATCAAGCAAATCATATTGATTCCATAATGCCGGTCTTGGTCCTACGACAGACATATCGCCTTTGAGAATATTAAATATCTGTGGCAGTTCATCAATCGAATATTTTCGCATCCATTTGCCGCATCGTAATATATACTGTTCTGGATTGCTGAGTAAATGCGTAGGTGTATCATGAGGTGTATTTGTCTTCATGGATCTGAACTTGTACATGAGAAAAATTTTTTTGTGCTTACCGATTCGTTTTTGAGTGAAGAATGCTGAGCCTTTATCCTCATGCTTGATTATGAGCGCGAAAATTAACATTGGGACTGCAAGAAAAATTAATGCAGTCAGAGATAAAATAATATCGAGAAAACGTTTGAAAAATAATTTATACATGAAAGAAATTATATCGCAAAGTTGACAAAAAAGTTTTAGCTGATAAAATTTCACAGGTGCTTGGAGATCAAGACACACAGAAAGAAATAACAACGCTGGGAATTGGTGCAACGGCAGCACACCTGACTCTGGATCAGGCAATTGGGGTTCGAATCCCTGATTCCCAGCCAAAATTTTTTAAGACGACGGACGAAATTATTCCCCTGTTCAGAAACAAAACTGGACGGGGGATTTTTGCGTATCAGGGGAGGGCTTCACACATGCTGACATTCATAATAATTTACGCTGTAATTCTTGTAGTTCTTGGTGCAATCATCGGAAGGAAAGCGAAGACTGCATCAGATTTTTTTGTTGCCGGAAGGAATTTTAATTCTGGCTTGTTATTCACGACATTAATCGCGGCAAATCTGGGTGCAGGTTCAACTGTGGGAGTTACTGCTCTTGCATACACACATGGCCTGTCTGCATGGTGGTGGATAGGCAGTGCTGGAATAGGTTCGATGATTCTTGCGTTTGTCATCGGGCCAAAAATCTGGAGAATATCACGCGAGAAAAATTTTTACACGTTAAGCGATTATCTTGATGAACGTTACAGCAAGTTTTTTTCCGGCATTATATCACTCATGATGTCAGCAGGAACGTTAGCGTTATTCTCAGGTCAGTTGCTCGGCATAGCATGGATACTTGAAGTTGTTGCTGATGTCCCGAAAACGCACGGTGTGATTTACGGTGCAATCGTAACGACATTATATTTTTCGGCAGGGGGCTTATTATCGAGTGCAATCGTTAATATAATTGAAGTTGCCGTGATTCTAATCGGCTTCGTGATTGCTCTTCCGTATGCGCTGACTTATGCAGGAGGTCTTGAGGGCATAAAGGCAAGTGTGAATAGTGAGACATATTTTGATTTCTTCGGAATGGGCAGCACGGCCATAATCGGATATATCGTTATGTTAGTGCCTTCGTTTTTCATATCGCCCGGCTTAATCGGAAAAGTTTTTGCCGCAAAAAATGAACATGCAATCAAAACAGGTACGGCCATGAATGGAATCGTTCAGTTAATATTTGCAGTTATCCCCGTCATAATCGGAATGTGTGCGTATTCATGTTTTCCCGGTCTTGAACGTGCAGATTTAGCTTTGCCAACAGCCATGAAGAACATGATGCCGTTTTACGCCGCGAGTATTGCATTAGCCGCGATATTTGCCGCAGAGGTCAGCACAGCGGATACTGTTCTTTACATGCTTGCAGGTTCACTCGTGAATGATTTATACAGACGTTTCATTAATCCTGATATAAGCGATAAAAGATTATTATGGTCATCACGAATCACGAGTTTAATTTGCGGAATTATCGGTGTGATTCTTGCACTGAGACTTGAGAGCATAATTTCAGCACTCACTATATTTTACTCATTGATGAGCGTATCACTTGCCGCACCGTTAATCTTCGGGCTATTCACTGAACGTGCAAGTAATGCCGGTGCGATTCTTTCTTCATTGCTTGGGGCAGGTCTGACGGTTTACATGACGTTCGGAGGGTTTAACGGCGGAATTGATGTTATGGGTGTGAGGCTGAATGCGTCAACGTGCGGGATAATCTTGTCGTTTATCGTGATGTCATTATCGATG
>JAFPWQ010000265.1 GCA_017394925.1 Synergistaceae bacterium | reverse complement strand
TCTTCAACGTTGCCTGAATTATAATCTGTCGGCCATAATTTACTCGTAATCCAGATTTCGCTTCTTGGGATTCCCGATTCACGGACAGCTGCACCAGTCGCGCAGCACGCGTAAGCCGCCCGCGTTCATTCTGGTATGCATGAGCAGTATCAATGTGTCTGTAACCTGCCTTTAATGCCGCAAGGACTGCATCATGTGCCTGTTCTGTTGTCGAACGGTATGTGCCTATTCCGTTGGTTTTGCGTACTGTGGCATATCGAGTCCGTTGTTTAATCTTATCTTTGCTTCATTTGCAGGAGCGTTTATCATTCCGATCATGCGTAACCATGCGAGAAATTCAGCGGGCCATAATGAATTAGTGAAAGGCTCATGACCCATACCGAAGTTATGTCCTCCCTGACCATAAAGATGAAGTTCAACTATTCCGCGTTTCTGCCATGCCTGAATGATTTCAAATCCGCTCTGACCGGAAAGCTCATCATCAGAGGACATTGCTGCGAACATCGGCGGAAGTTTATCGGGCATGTCGCGCATGACTAACTGACCATAAATTGACGCAATGAAATCAGCTTTGCATTCGAGGGGTGCACATTCAGCATTATAGACTGCCATTAATGCACCGGCAGAGAATCCTACAATGCCGATTCGGTTGGGCTTAATGTGAAAGTCATTAGCACGTTCACGAATCAATTTTACGGCAGCGTTTATATCTTCGTATGCATAATCAGGTGTTGCGGGCGCATAATTTCCGCTTAAGCCTCCTGCACGGTAACCTGCCATTTTATCGGCTACGTATTTCTGATACTCTGCTTCTTCTCTGGGTGTAATCTCAACGCGATACTTCAGAATAAATGCTGCGAACCCCTGAGACCTGAACCATTCTGCTGCCTCATAGCCTCCGCTGCCGAAAGTGTGATGAAGGAATGCACCGCCGGGAGCGATAATGATTGCCGCACCGTTAGCTTTTGATTCTTCGGGCAAATATGGAATCAGTGCCGGAACTTTTACGTTTCTCACAAACTGTCCGCGATTCTGAATCTCATACCATTGTTCATATTCAACGTCTGCTTTGTCAGGTTCACCGTAAAGATATATCTGGCCTTCAAATTTCGGAGCTTCGATATACTTCACTTCCTGAGCATATGCTGATGCCGTTAATGCTGACATGAGTGCCATTGCGATTAATATTCTCATTATTCATCAAGTCCTTTCTCTTTGAGCCACTTCGATAATAAATCTGCAATCTCAAGATTATTCAAATCCGAGAACATGAAATGCGTATTGCCCTTAATGCCTAATTCAGGAAGATGTATGACAGTGCAGTCTCCTCCGTATTTGTTCACGAGTTCAGCAAATTTACGCCCAAGTTTTAATTCTGCTCTCCACTGGTCAGAGCCGTAATTGTCTGTTGGTTCTGTAGCAATATGATCTCCGTAGAATATTACTATGGGAAATTTCGTGAACTTTTTGAACTCATCTAACGTTATTGCTGTAGGTTCAATCAGTCCGAATGAAGTATTAATTGCTTCAGGCACTTCACCTTCAGGGAATAATCTGGGACTTCCGCCGGGCTCATATGCAGCAATGCCACGAATATTTTCACTTCGTAATGCCGTAAACCATCCTGCACCGCCTCCCTGTGAATGTGTAATGAGAATCGCAGGGCCGGTTTTCTCCAGCAATGCCGCAATCGAATCAGCAACTACACCGAAATCAAGAGGTCCTGTGTTCGGTGTACCTTGACGCATGAACTGATTCAGACTCTCTTTATCTTTGGGGAACTGTGTATCAGGATAGAATTCCGGCCATCGTCCAAGCCTGAAGAGCGTGAACATTGTGCGGTCGTAATATGCGGGAGGGATGACACCATCACTTGATACCGTACTGAATCCTGCCTCACCTCTGCGAGGCTGATCCACAAGATACGTTTTGAATCCTCTGCGAAGAAATATATTCTGGAATCCTTCTCTGCCGTCCGGAGTAGTCTCCCATGTCTTTTTTGACTGTCCGCCCCCGTGAAGAAATATCATCGGAAGTTTCTTTGCCTTCACTGGAATCTGATACCATACGTACGCATGATCTCCGTATGCTGTCTGTCCTGATTGATTCATCCAGTCCGAAAACACGAATTCGCCTTCATTCGTTACAGTTGTGCCGCCAATCATGAAGCTGCCCTGTTCCTGAATCACAATCGGTTCTGACGCATAAGACAATGTGAACGGAAATAATAAGATCATGAGACAAAGCAATAATTTTTTCATTCATGTAACCTCCTGACATAAAATTTTTCATGAGATAATAATAATGCGATAATCTGAACATCAAATCAAAAATTTTTATGAGCAATTAACGATTTTTATCATGGACACGAAACAGATTGATTATATTCTTGAACTTGCGCAGACAAAAAATTTCAACAGAGCCGCAGAGAATTTATTCATCTCTCAGCCTGCATTATCGTATCAGATTAAGCTCATTGAAGAAGAATTGAGATTTTCACTCTTTGAACGTTCAGCAAGAGGAGCAGTATTAACCCCTGCAGGTGAACAGTTCTGCATAACACTCAGGAACATACGCGATGAATTGAAACGCGCGATTGAACAGGGGCAGAACTTCAGCTCACGTTACAGCACAAACATAACGATAGGACTGCCGATGAGATCCGCAATCTATTTTCTTCCGCAAGCAATTGAAATCTTTGAACGCGATAATCCAGGCATATCAGTTACGCCTCATTTCCTGCCGCTTTACGATTACAATTCATTCATTAAGAGTGAAGATGATATTTTATTCGCGAGACTTCAATATGTTAAACGTCTGCCGGATACGAGACTGCATTCACTGTTCGACAGCAGGATATATTTAATCACAGAAAAAGATGATGAACTCGCACAGAAAAAAATAATTCGCGCTGAAGATTTAAGAGGCCGTGTATTAATGATTGGGGGCGGTTCACCTCCTGAACTTAAAGCAGTACAGCAGAGAGTGATAAATGAGACTCACATTGCATACTTCAACAGCAATGACCGCGAGACTACGCTGACTAACATTAAGGCTCATAAGGGAATATGTTTAGCTCCGGGATTCCTGAACGATCACAATAACGAATTCGCATGGACATTATTTGACTGCCCTGAAAGAATCAAATGCGTGTTATGTACACATTCAGGGGATAAAAGAGAGAGTGTGAAAAATTTTGTGAGCTTATTGCAGAAAATGTATAAAGATAACCCGGAGTTCATGACATAATCACGTCTCCGGGCAAAATGAATCACTATGCTAAAAGATTTCCCAAGTCTGCGTGTTCGATTTTATGTTTCTCTGCATAACCCGTAAGAATGAGAGTTAATGCGCCGTCGCTCGTAACGTTGCATGCAGTTCCGAATGAATCCTGAAGAGCAAATATCGTGAGCATTAACGCCGTACCTGCCGCATCAAAACCAAGTACACCCGTGATTAATCCAAGTGAGGCCATGACCGTACCGCCTGGAACACCAGGTGCACCAATCGCGAATACTCCGAGTAATGCGCAGAATAAAATCATGCTTCCCACAGAAGGATATGACCCGTAAAGTATTTTCGAGACGGCCATGACGAAGAACGTTTCAGTCATGACGCTTCCGCATAAGTGAATATTCGCGAACAGGGGAATACCAAAATTCACGAGGTCATCTCTTAGTGTAGGCTCAGATTTTCTTGCGCATTCAAGAGCAACTGAAAGTGTCGCCGCACTGGACATAGTTCCGATAGCTGTCATGTATGCAGGTCCGTAATGGCGAATAATATTAAACGGGTTCTTGCCTGAATAAACGCCCGCGATGAAATATAACAGAGCCATCCAGAGATAATGACCGACAATGACTATTAAGATTATCGCAATAAACACCGGGAACTGTTCCGTGATTGAAC
>JAFPWQ010000264.1 GCA_017394925.1 Synergistaceae bacterium | reverse complement strand
GCTTCTTTTTTGACTGTTCTTTTCTTTGCAGGTGCTTTCTTCTCTTCTTTCACATTCACAGATTCTTCTTTTACTTCTGCTGATTCTGCTTCTGCTGTCTTTGCTGTCTTCGATGAAGTTTTGCGCGTTGCTTTCTTCGGAGCTTCTGATGTTACTGGCTCAATAGATGCTTCTTCTGTCTCTGCTTTAACTTTTCTGGGGCGGCCCGGTTTCTTTTTGGGGGCTTCAGCTTCTGATAATTCTAATGCTGATGAGTCTTCTGTTTTTTTCTTCGGAGGCATGTTTAACTTCTCCCTTCTCTGAATTTTTGTATATGCAATTAATTCAATTATACATTAAGCATCTTCAATTCAGAATCATGACCTCATACAATGCATTGATAGCAGCGTCAAATTCTTCGTCATACACTCCCAGTATTATGCTCATTTCGTCCGAGCCCTGATCTATCATGTGAACTTTCACGTTGGCACTGGCAAGCGCACGGAAAACTTTCTCGAATATTCCGTAGACAGTGCCCATGCCTTTGCCGATTACAGCAATCAGTGATAAATTCCTGTCGAACGTAACAGAATCAGCTTCAAGTTCATTCTTCAGGTCTTCCATTATTTCCCTGCGCCTTATCTGGAACATCGGAGATTTTAATACGATTGATACTTTGTGAATCCCTGAGAGTGTATGCTCACATGCTACGTTGTATCTCTCGAATATGCTGAAAAGTTTTTTCCCGAAATCCTTCTGCTTGTTCATTCCGAATTTCTCAATGTGAATCACGTTGAAATTCTTGCGTCCTGCTATGCACACTGCAACACTGCGGGATACATTTTCAGGGAGATCAAGAGTAACGAGTGTTCCTTCGTCATCAGGATAAAACAGAGTGCGGATTTTTACAGGGATTCCGTTATTGCGGAGAATAAGCGCAACGTCATCTTCAAATACTTTTATCCCCATGTAATTTAATTCAAGAACTTCATTGTACGTGATATTTCTGATTATCTGCGGGTCTTTCACGATTGCAGGGTCTGCGCTGTACGGTCTTGTCTTGTACATCCATTTTTCGAGATAATCGGCATTCACTGCACGCGAAACTACTGCACCTGTCGTATCACATTGTCCTCTCGGGAATGTCTTTACGTGCTTTCCGTTGTTCATGACTGTCCCATAGAAGGACGGTATCACTGCATATTCCGAACGTTTGAGTCTTTCACCTGCAACTCTGATTGTTTTATCGTCATCAAGTTTTCCGTCAGGCCTGAAGAAAATTATCTCTTCTGCATCAATGAATTCCCAGCCAAGAAGCTGTGCAAATATCTTGCTGATGAGATATTCTCCCCTGCTCGCAATGAAATCTGCATTTCTTCCTGTGATTAAGCTCTTCTCAATCTCTTTAATCTCATCGTCAAGATCAAATTCAATTCCGAGTCCTTCAAGCAGATTCTCAAAAGTTTTTCTTAACCTGCCGAGCATTTCATGATAATCTTCCCCGTTGATGAACTGCGAATGACACATATAAAGTACATCCGTAACTTTGATGTCATCGCCTGAACTTTTTCCCGGTGCAGATAATATTGCATACTTATATGCGGGATTCGATTTTGCGATCTGGGCTGCCTGTTTGATTCTTTCGGCACTTGATATTGTGTTCTCAGTGAATCTTAAAACTATTGTGTTATTCATAAGCGTATCACCTCTTTTGCTGTAACAATAAGAAAGAGCATGTATCACACACTCTCTAATTGCCGGATAAAAATTCTAACATCAAACACTCAGTTAATCTATTGGCTAAACACTTTGTTTTATCGTGGCAGTATAAACTTAAAAGAATTATACTGTAATATAAATCACATATAAGCTCATCATGAAAGGATATTTTAATCTAATATGAAAAATTTACGCAGGCTTGAGATCATTGCACCGATTATATTTGCGTTCGTGTTCTTATGCACGTTTATATTCTCATACTTTGAGCCTCATGTTGAAGATGTAACCAGCGAATACATAAAAGCTAATGCAGGCAGACCCGGCTATGTTCTTGTTGATGTCAGACCAGAAAGAATTTACGAAGGCGAATCACCCAGAGCAGGCATTCCCGGAGGACATATACCCGGTGCAGTTTCATTTCCCATTAAGGACCTTCAGACTGCGGCGGCCTCTGCTGCACTCGCTAAAGCCGGCATTGTGAAGATGAACACGGTCATATTATATTGCAACACGGGAGCAGATTCCGGGAGATTTGCAGACGCGTTAATCAGGGGATTCAGATTCTCACCGGCGAGAATCAAAAATTACAGAGGCGGCATAATGGACTGGATTAAGGACCCAAAAAATAAATTGCTCCCTGAAGATCATGAAGATATTAGGTATGGGAGCATTAACGGAAAATAATTTTAACTTGCCATTTCCTGAGCAAGAATATCAATCGTTCTTGTTATGCCTGTCTTAATGTCATAGAGTGCATTCCATCCGAGTGCCTTTAACTTTGAGGCATTGAGTCTTGCTTTCATTGCGAGACTGTAACCTCTTCGCTCATTCTCATCGGGAAGTTCAAACACTACTCTTCTTCCTGCATGACTGGCGGCTGTCTGTGCAAGTTCCCTGAGCGTTATGTCAGAGCCTTCATCAGCAATGTTATATGCGTCTCCGTTTGTGCCTCTGGTCATGACAGTGAGAAGGGCAGATACTGCATCGGGGGCATAAGTATATGAATATAACTGTGTGCCTTCACTCTTAAGCACAATGTCTTCATGAGCAATACTTTTACGTATGAACTGTGCGATCGCTTTCGAGTCATTCTCCTGCATCGTAGGTCCGTATGTCCTTGAGAATCTCGGAATCACTATATCGAGTCCGTACTGCTGAATATATGACTGGCATAATGTCTCGCCGCACCTTTTGCTTTCGGGATAACCTGAACGTGCCTTTGATATGTCGACATAGCCGCAGTAATTCTCGTCAAAAAATTCTGTGTCTCCGCGATTGTTCCCATAAACTTCAACGGTAGATGCAAACATGAATCTTTGAGTGAGATGTTCACGCGAGAAACTGAGAAGGTTATTCAGCCCGATAATATTTGCATTGATCGTACCTACAGGATCACGCGAATAATCTAACGGGTGTGTGTTGCTGGCCATGTGAAGAATGAAATCGTAATTGCGGGTAAAATTCTTTAACGGAAGATTCACATCGTGGGCAATGAATTCAAATTCATCATGCAAATCAAAATATTCACTGAATCTTTTACGTGCTTTTTCTTCATTGCGTCCCATAGCTGATATTCTGCAATGCTGACTGTAATTTTTATTTCTGTGCATTAACACGTCAACAAGAAATGTACCTATGAGACCCGAAGCTCCTGTAATGAGAACAGAAGCGTCATTCAATTTTTCCCATTGAAGATTCAAATCCGCAGTCTTCTGCACATCCTCAATGTACATAGCATTATGAGTAAGCAATTTTGCCCCCCCCCCCCAGTTGAGTATAAATACCTAAACTCAAATATGCGCTGAAGAGTTCAAGGTCTTCTTTTGTCGTGAGCTTTATATTTCTGTCTGAGCCGGCCGCAAAATATAATCTAACGCCTAAATCTGCCATCATTGTGTTTGTGTATGATGAGCCTGTTATGCCTCTGCCTGTAGTGAATGCCTCGTGATATTTTTCGCATATCAACGGAAATTTATACGCCTGCGGAGTTGATACCCGTCTGAGAGTTTCACGGGGGATATATCTTGTCGTTGATTCTTCATCGTCGGCAATGAACATCTGTTCGTTATACGGAAGTGATGTTACTGCATTTCCGTGCTGCCTGCATTTTACGATTACGTCAGAGAGAACAGCTTCATCAACGAGAGGACGAATTCCGTCATGAATGATTAAAATATCGTCAGGTCCGCATTTATCCTCAAGATAAAATACTCCGTTGCGTATAGATTCCTGTGCTGTGTTTCCTCCTGAGATTACATACTTCAGCTTCGTTATTCCGTATTGTTTTGCATATGCCGTCAGACTGTCCTGCCACCCCTCAAGACATACAACTTCAATTGCATCAATATCCGGATGTCTCTGGAATGCTTCGAGCGTATAAATGATTATTGGTTTGCCTTTGATGTGAATGAACTGCTTCGGAATGTCTAAATGCATTCGCGATCCTACACCGCCGGCAATAATTACAGCAATGTTTGACATGTTTATATGACCTCCTGAAAATTATTTCTGAACCTCGCGTACATATATCCCGTTTAAAGTTATTCCTGCTCCGAACATAGCGTGATCATAAAATGCATCTGTGATTTCAACTTTCACTTTGTCGCCGTCAAACGTAAGAGTCGCAATGCAGTCGGGATATTCTTTATCGGTGAGCGTGAGAGTATTCCCGCCTTCATATTTACCTTCTGCTTTCCATGAGCCCATATGATAACTCTCTGGTGAGTCAGGGTTGACCTGATACGCAACTTCAAATGACACATGAACTTTTCCGTTCTTCTTATCTGTGTACTTAATGCCAAGCGTGCCGATCTCCTCTTCACTATTCACTGCATGTTCAACATACCAGCCCTGAATGCCGTCGGGGTTCGTAACAAGATAACATTCATCTGCGATTGAAGGCAGAAATTCCGCACGGTTCTGAGTCTCACTCGTATATGCTTCTGCTTTTGACATTCCATTTTCATCGATTAATGCCTTCGCGTTGTCATCACGTTCGCGCCCAAGCCATTGACGCTGATCCGCCTGCAGTAATTCAAATGCATTTTTGGGTAATTCTTTTTTCAGTTTTGCCCACACAGCATTTAATTCTTTCTCTGCCTCTGCAAATTCTTTATTCTTCAGCAGCTCTTTGTATTCTGAATCACTGAGAGCATACGCACATGATGAGAATAATATAACGAGAATAATCATTAATGCAAAAATTTTTCGTGTCATGAAAAACACACCTCCGTAAAGATTTGAGATTATTATATAGCGTGTAAAATAATTCATTCATTAAGTGATAAATTTTTCAGGAGATGATTCATAATTGGCAGTACCCATTTTAGATTTAAGACGTTCATTTGAAAGCATAAGGTCCGAAATAGAATCAAGACTCGAAAAAATTTTTGACGCTCAGAGTTTTATACTTGGCTCTGACGTTAAAGACTTCGAGACTCACTGCGAAAAATATCTTGATGTTCCTGAAGGCAGCTGCGTATCATGTGCATCAGGAACAGACGCGTTATTGCTCGCGCTCATGGCCTCAGATATTCATGAAGGCGATGAAGTAATCACAACACCGTTTACGTTCTTCGCAACATCAGGAGCAATCGCAAGACTCGGAGCTAAACCCGTTTTTGCTGACGTTGACCCGATCACATACAATATAGACATAAACGATGCAATGAAACGCATAACCTCAAAGACAAAAGCATTCTTGCCCGTACATTTATTCGGTCAGGTCTGCGCATTCGAGAGTGTGATTGATGAACTTCATGATAAAGGCATAACCATAATTGAAGATGCAGCACAGGCTTTCGGTTCATGCAGAATAATTGATGACGGCAAAAAGATTTTGCGTGCGGGTGTGATTGGTGATATTGGCTGCTATTCGTTCTTTCCGACCAAAAATTTAGGCGGCTGCGGCGACGGCGGAATGGTTGTTACACGCGATTCAGAGAAGGCAGAAAGACTAAAGCGTCTTCGTGTTCATGGTTCGGGTGAGACGTACTATCATGATGAGATTGGCATAAACAGCAGACTTGATTCAATTCAGGCGGCAATTCTCGATGTTAAACTCAAATACCTTGAGACGTGGAACGAAGAACGAAGAAAAATCGCGGAATACTACAAACTATTATTCAAAGCACATGACCTTCATGAACTCATAATCACACCTTCTGAGCTTGAACATAACAGACATATATATCATCAGTACGTTATCCGCGTAACATCAAAGCGCGATGAATTGATGCGTTACATGAACGAAAACGGATTCGCCGCGAGAATATATTATCCGTTATCATTGCACCTTCAGCCATGCTTCAAGTATCTGGGCTATAATGAAGGTGATTATCCCAACAGTGAAATGCTCACACGCGAAGTTTTAGCTTTACCCGTATTTCCAGGACTGAAGGCAGATGAACAAGAAGCACTCGTTGAATGCATAGCCAAGTTCTTCGGGAGAAATTAATATGTGGCACGGAAGATTTAAGACTGACACGGCAGAGAGCGTAAAGAAGTTCACACAGTCCCTTGATATTGACTGGAGAATGTACGAGGCTGATATTGAAGGCAGCATTGCTCACGTGAAAATGCTCGGTCATACTGGAATTCTCAAACCCGAAGAGGCATTAAAGATTGAGTCAGGACTTCATGAAGTGCTAAAGGAGATTCAAACGGGAAAATTCACGCCGTCAGAATCACTTGAAGACGTTCACATGAACATTGAAGCAAGACTTACGGAAATTGAGCCTCTCGGAGCAAAATTACACACAGGACGTTCACGAAACGATCAGGTAGCCACGACAACAAGAATTTATCTTCGCAAGCGTCTTCATTCACTCACGGAAGACCTGAAAGAATTAATGCGCGTGTTCCTGAATGCGGCTGAACGGCACAAGAATATAATCATACCCGGCTATACTCACATGCAGCAGGCTCAGCCAGTTTCAATGGGTCATTACTGGCTATCATGGTTTGAGGCATTCATGCGCGACTATTCGAGATTACACTTCGCACTTGATTCTCTCAATGAGTGTCCGTTGGGAGCAGGAGCATTAGCAGGTTCGACATTGCCGCTTGACCGTGAAATGACTTCTCAGCTTCTGGGATTCGATTCGCCCGCACGTAACAGTCTGGACACGGTTGCCTCACGTGATTACATGATGGACTATCATTATTTCGCGAGTATGTTCATGATTCATATTTCGCGATTATGCACTGATTTAATCACATGGAACACACAAGAATTCGCATTCGTGATTCTTCCTGATGCATTCTGTACTGGTTCAAGCATGATGCCCCAGAAAAAAAATCCTGATGTCTTAGAATTATCGCGCGGCAAAACAGGACAAGTTATCGGGAACATGATAGATCTGCTCATCAATCTTAAGGGACTTCCCATGACATATAACCGTGATTTGCAGGAAGACAAGCGCGGATTATGGGCCTCACTTGATACTGTTGAGAGCGTCATGAAGATTATTGCGGCACTGATTGATGAAGTTGAAGTTGACGAAAAGATTTCACGTTCTGGAATCGATAAGGGCTATTCACTTGCTACTGACATTGCAGAGTATCTTGTGATGAAGGGAATCCCTTTCCGTGATGCACATACAATTACGGGCAGGCTTGTGGGCTGGTGCATTGAGAATAATATTGCATTCGGTGATATGAGTCTGGAACAATGGAAGGAACATATTCCAGATGCAGACGAGGCTATGATGAAAATCTTATCACCCGAAGAGAGCGTAAGACGGCGCAATGTTTACGGTGCGACAGGATTTGAGCAGGTGAAGAAGCAAATAACAGAAGGCCATGAAAGATTAGATGCCTTGAGATAAAAAATATCCCCTCGTTTTTATGCGGGGGGATTCGTTTCTGTTTTTATTATGCGTTAGAACCTTTCAACTTTGTACTTGCTCTCAAGTTCCTTTGCTTTGTTCTGTAAAACTTCCTGTGTCTTTTTCTCTCTGAGTTCCTGAATGATCTGCGGCTTTATGTTCTCATATGCAACTTTTGATTCAGGGATATGTTCTTCAAGTTTGATGATGTGCCAGCCGTATTGTGATTTAACAGGTGCAGAAACATCGCCGGGATTCTTGAGATCAAATGCGGCCTTCTCGAACTCGGGAACCATCTGACCCTTAGCGAATTCACCCAGATCTCCGCCGTTTACAGCACTGCCCGGATCCTGTGAATATTCTTTTGCAACAACATCGAATGATTTCACTTTGAGTTCTTCCTGAACTTTTGCGAGCATCTCATCACCGCTAACGAGTATGTGCCTTGCATGAACTCTTTCAGGCTGAACGAATAATTTCGGATTCTCATCGTAAAATTTCTTTGCTTCATCATCACTAACTGTTATGCCGGTAATTTCTTTTCTCATTGCCGCCTGTGCAAGCATGGCCCGTTTTGCGTTCGCGAGTGCTGCAATGAATTCCGGTGTCTTATCGATTCCAGTGTTTTCTGCATCGATTGCAAAAAGTCTCATGGTGATAACGTCTTCGATAATCATTTTGCGTCCCTGTTCACTTGAATACATCATCATGGCCTGCTGTCCGAAAGGCTGAATGAATTCAAGCACTTCACGTTCTGTTATGTCCTGACTGCCAACGCGCGCTAAAACTTTGTCGCCTGTCTCACTTTCAGCACCGTATGCACAAGTCATGAATGCGAATGTGAAAATTAAAGCTGTGAAAAATTTTTTTGTCATGAAAAATAAAAGCCTCCTGAAAAATTTATTTCGCAAAGTTTATCACAATAAGAAAATTCCCGTATAATATCTGCAAAAAATAATTTTATGGAGCTGATTTATTTTGCGCGTGGTGAACACTCAGATAGTACTTGGTCTTTCAATTTGGATTCTGGGATTCGCATTAATGGTTATGGGCTGGTTAGTCGATCAGTTATTCGAGCAGTGGGGAAAGATTCCCTCAAAGATTTTATACAAGACAGGCGCATTCATTGTAGCTGTCCCCGTCATAATAGCACTCTGGAAAATCTCAGCATCACTATACACGAATCGATTCTATATTGCGACATACATCAATAATGCTGTTCAGTTCGTCAGCGATGCCGTGAAAGTGTTATAGCACATGTATATTCTCATCGGGCTTGTCGTTGCGGCCTTCATGTTATATTTCCCGTACGAATGGTGCAGGTTCAGACACGAGGACGAAAAAGATTACGGGCTTAAATGGTTCATGACACGAGAATCAAAACGTGATGTGATTATCGCATTGCTGATTACGCTTGTGCCTTTGACATTCGTAGCATTGCACTGGCCGTATGAATGGGGGGGACGTGGCTTTAAGAGTCCGTCATTGTGGGAGGCAATAGATCAGCTCGGAGGGGGAATAGCGGCGGCATTCATTGAGGAGACATTTTTTCGCGGCTGGCTTCAGACGATTTTAATCCGCAAGACTGGAATATATACCGGCATATTTCTTGCGACATTGTTATTCGCGTTAAGTCATTTGATTGTGCTTACGGGCTGGTTAAGAGTAGCAACATTCTTTCCTGGTCTTGTTATGGCGGTCTTACGTTTAAGGGGAGGTTCAGTTATGCCGTCAATAATTTATCACGCAGTCTGTAATGTCTGGGCTGTATGGTTTGCTCCTGTACCATGATGAATATAACAAGCCGTTATGTTATGAAGGTTCTGCAATGTCCGGACTGTATGTTTATGCCTGTACCATGATGATTTTAATTACGGAGGTTCTGTAATGTCTTATCTGTATGTGTTTTCCCGTCTCACGATGAAGAAATTTATTTTTGCACTCGCTGTTATGTTATGCATTTCGTGTTCATGTTATGCGTATGCCTCTGATGAAAGATACATAGAGATTCAAATTCCCTGCCGTGTGAATGAAGATGTGAAAATCATAATGCCCAACGGAGAAGTATTTATGCCCGGCAAGGTCTTAATGACTCCGTCAAAAACTAACTGGCCTGCATACACTGCGAGTAAATGGTCAACGCCTTCAAGTGTATGTGCGAGTGCCGTCAATGCGATTCACATTCTGATTGACGTTGAGAATGACAGAGGACGAATCATAAGTCTTGTCCCTTCAGTTACAGTTGCACCGGCAGCCTCAAGAGGTTCATTCTTTTCGCTGGGCATGCCTGCAGGAACGGGTATATTCGGAGGATTTGCGCCGCTTACAGGTTCACGCGTAACGGTCATGCATGAAGGAGTCGAACATGAACTCACAGATACGCCCGGTGAAAATGACACGCTCATAATCAGGTCAGAATTATCATCGGGGAACGGGGTATACATGGCCGATATAGAGAACCGTCCTGCCGGAAGAGTTATTGTGTATGATTCGAGAGGCGCAAAAGTCATTGCGAGGGTAATACGTCCTGTTCACGGTGTAGGTCGTTTCGGCGGAAGTGTATTTCAGAATCGCGGAAGGATAAGAGCGTCTCATTCAGGGGTGATTGATGTTGCAACTTCACCGCGTGATTCAGTCGGAGGGATTCAGATTATGCCTCTGAAACATGCATTGACTTCAACGGAAATGATTAACGCATGGGCTTTAACTCAATGGATGATAATCGCGCCTCTTCCTGATATGCCCGACCTTGAAGGCCATACGCCGATGTTTAAGAGTGCGTTTGTACCCGGTGCACAGCTTGATGATAAGCTGCCGGACATCTGGAGTCATTACGGAAGAAGGCCGCTTGTCTTATGCCGCAGGGACGGAGGTAACTGGGAAATGCTGCCGAATGTATCAGGTAAAGCTGACGATGCCCTGAAAGACGTTACGCATTTGAGATTATATTTCCCGTCATGGGATGAGCCTGCGAATTAGTCTGACTGTCCGCTGAAACATTACCGCAATCGTTACGGGCATGAACACTATGATATATATCATTGCCCGTCTGATTATTGATTTCCTGTTCATATATTCGTTCAGGTACATTTTAGTTTTCTCACGAAGATATGTTATTATCTTTGCATCTGTTCTGCTCACCAGTGCATTCTTTAATTCGTTCATGAACATCTCAGTGTGATATTCTCTCAATTTCTGCTTTACATTCTCAGTGTTGTCTGGATGATCTATCATTAACTGCGGATAATCATGAAATAATTTTCTCTGCTCATATGGCTTTCTTGTTGCACTGTCTGAACGCTTAAGCACATTCATGACTGACACGGATGAATAAATCACGCCGTCTGTTTCATGCAGATAATCGAACACGAACACAGCATCTTCTCCGTAATTGATTCCTTCTCTGAACATAATACTATTCTGACGCATTATGTCGGCTCTGAATAATTTTGCATGTATATATTGCAGTCTTGCCTTCCACCATAAAGACACAGCCTCTTCAACTGAATCAAGAATCATAATCTCTTCGTCTCTCTTTGCGTCTTTCTTTATCTGTGCGTCATATTCCGTCATAATAAATTCAGCAGTTACGAGTCTGTCCGGGTTCTTAGTCTGCATATCAAGAAGGAATTCGACAGCAAAATCTTCGAGCCAGTCATCAGAGTCAAGAAACATAATGTATTTTCCGTTTGCTTCTTTTATTCCGTGATTGCGTGCAGATGATACGCCTGCATTATCCTGATGAATGATTCTTATCCGTGAATCTTTCTCTGCGTATGACTGTGATATTTTCAGTGTGTCGTCTGTAGATCCGTCATCTATGATGATGATCTCAATATTTGAATGTGTCTGCCTTTGTGATGATTCTATTGCTCTGTGAATATACTGCGATGTGTTATGTGCAGGAATGATTATTGATATAAGGACATAATTCAGGTCGTTGGTCGTTGGTCGTTGGTCGTTGGTCGTTGGTCGATTATAGCGGTTTTATTGTGCATATGTCAACTGCTCCTTAAATGATTTTGTGTGAGATTATATCATTCATCCAAGAAGATAAGTTAGCACATCGAGAACGTGATTCACCTGCGAAGAGTCTTTTATGCCTGTCCTGCACCACACAGCAAAATGTTCACAGTTATTCAGTGCAAGATTGTAGCCTCCCTCACCGATTTTACTTCTTGCACGTCTGACTGTCTCGTCTCCTGAGTATAAATGATAATCTCTCAGTCTGAAATTTTTTATCGCCTGCCATATTGAGAAGATTATATGCTTTTTATCATATGATGAATCATATCTCTCTGGTTTATCCGGAAATTTGCAGACGTGAAAATTTTCTGCACCGTTGAGAAATTCATTCAGGCTTGTCTCACGAACTACACCGTTGAAATCATCAGGGCCGTTTGCACCCGTGTAATGAATCACATTGCCGCCCTCAACATAAATTCCGTAATGCTTATATAGTCCTCTGTTTACGCAAATAACATCGTCGTTCTCTGGTTGATTCATTCATTCACACCTTCAATTCTTTTTCGTTAGTATACAATTAATGATGCAAATATTAATGCAAAGGAAGAATTTATCATGAATAATTTTCTTACGCCTTCAGAAATAGCAGAGTTCACAGTGAATACAGGAATAAAGAAAGCGAATCTCTCAGTCATGAATCAATTTATACTGGGCATTCTTGCAGGAGCATTTATCGCTTTCGGAGCACAGGCCGCTAACATGGCCTCACATACTATTACGAACGTCAGTATCGGAAAATTAATCGGGGGTTTAATATTTCCCGTCGGCTTAATGCTTGTCTTAATGGCAGGAGCAGAATTATTCACGGGCAACTGCTTAATGATTATGGCACTCGCAGAACGAAAAATAAATCTGATTCAGTTATTGCGTTCATGGATTATAGTTTATCTCGGAAATTTAGCGGGCGGAATTCTGATTGCGTTTTTGATTTCATGGTCGGGGCAGTTAAATTATACGGGCGGTTTACTCGGAGGATTCACGATTAAGGCTGCGGCAGGAAAAATAAATCTATCGTTCATGAATGCATTTGTACTTGGCATATTATGCAACTGGATAGTGTGTCTTGCTGTCTGGATATCATTCGGAGCTAAGGACGGAATCAGCAAGGCAGTATTAACATTCTTCCCGATATGGTTGTTTGTAGCGTCAGGATTTGAACACTCAATAGCGAACATGTACTATATACCCGCGGGCATAATCGCGAAGTGCAATCCGTCATATGTAGCTAAGGCATTAGAGTCAGGAGCATCACAAGTCGCAATTGATTCGCTGAACTGGTGCTCAATGTTCACGGATAATCTTCTGCCCGTTACACTGGGGAATATCATAGGCGGTTCATGCTTTGCGGGCATGATTTACTGGTTTGCATATCTGAGAAGCAGGAAGTCATGAGCATAATGAAAACATACACACAGAACATGAATGCGGAAAATATATCAGGAGTGAAAGAGCATGAGCATAACGAGAATACATGCTATGAATGAATCTATCAGAGGTAAAAGAATATGAGCATAACAAGGACACCGACAGGCCATGAAGTTGACGAATTGATTCTTATGGCAAGAATGAATCTTGTTCGTGAAGTTGAAGATTTCAGACTCGAACAGCTCAACACGAATTCATACAGGGTTATCATTCTCCCCAGTAAGAACGCAGACTTACGCGGCATAAAAGGCTCAGTACTTGATGCACTCGTTGATGTCTACGGAATGAGAGCGAACTATGAGATTGATATTAACACATACGATGATGAACTCACACCCAAAGTTAATGAGAAGTGCCTTATGCGTGATTTTGATTCTGATATTCACTCTTCCGTCATTCGCTGATTTACACACAAGCACAGAATACGAACGTGAAGAGCATCTGAATATTGCAGTCTCGAATATGAATCGCTTAATGTCAGATGTCGATGTGCTGATACTTCAGAGCAGCCTGAATAACACGAGGCAGAATTTTTTGCGTATGTATTCTGAGCTGTGGCAGAAGTCATTATTACCTGAAAAGCTCACGCAGGCAGTGAATGAATCGATTAACGCGCGTACGAAAAAAATGTTATGGGGAACTAAGAGCTTGCAGCTTGGACTGAATGCCGGAAAAGTAATCAACAAGATACAGCAGAATGTAACCACAAAGATTGCCGGAGATTATAATTCTTTTCTTGGTGAGCTTGAATCTGAATTTATCATTGAATTTCACAATGAGCTTGAGACTTATCATAACCGCATAAGTTCACTCGTCATTGCCTCATCAAATAATCCTGTTGTACGCGCATATCTCCGCAAGAATCTTCACATAGAATCCGATGATATGAATCTGAATCTCAAGGCAGATAATCACGATGACATTTCAGAGTTCCAGAAAGATTTTTCATCGTACATCAATAAATATGTCGAGAGGGCAGAAGTCTACAGGTCATTCACATCAGGTGCGGCAGGGAAAATCATAGGCGAAAATATTCCCGTTGTTGGTCAGCTTTTACTCGCATGGAGCATATACGATATTGCATCAATGGCATGGAAAGCAGAATCAGACATACGCAAAATACTTCATGAACGCAATCAGAGCATATATAGCAATGAGCTTGCGTTAGTGTACTGGGATATAATCGAAGGCCATGTGATTGACTCATTCATTGAGAGATACACACAGATTTACGAGACCAGACAAAAAGCGTTTGAGTTTGCGAATGACCCGGATATATTAGAACGTTACGCGGGCATGAATGAATCCGAACGAATCAAATTTGCCGATGAACTCATGAATCGATATTAAGAGATTAAGCCTTCTCATAGATAAACGCAGATATACGAGACCAAATAAAATTTTATGCGGGAATGAGAGAATCAAATTTGCTGACGAACTCATGAATCAATAGCGGGAGATGAAATGCATTCTCTGAGATATACGGCACGAGACAAAAGCATTTGAGTTTATGAATTCTCCTGAGAGATTAAAACGTTACGCGGGTATGAATCAATAATGAGAGATTAAACGCCTTCTCATAGTGATAATATTTCACGTGAGGAGGTTGTTTTATTATGGCGAAAAATTTATTCGGGCTTTCACAGTTAGAATACTTCAGAGATTCACTTGATGAACGCTCACGCAAAAGTCTAAGTGATGCAGCTAAACGCATAACAGACGTAAAGAAAAACGGAGGCCGTGTAATAGTCGTAACAGGAAGCGGGCCTAATATACACGAAGGAGTTACGACTCTTATCGCAGAATTGATTCGCGTTGGAATAGTTGATGCAGTCTCTACGAGTTCGGCAGTAATTGCTCACGAAATGGCCGGATCACTTGACCGTGTATATCGAGTTGATGCCAAAGCTCTGGGAATGGACATGTCGAAAATGCCGCGCGGTGATGTCTTCGAGTTCACATGCATGAATGATGACGAGCTTGAATCACTCAGGCGTGAAATGCCTCTTGATGATGAATTACTTGAACGCGGGAAAAATCTTCCCCATGTGAATCAAATCATCAAAGCTGCCGGAAACATGGCCTATCCTATGGGACTTCGCACAGAGAGACTCGCACATGAAGTATTAAGTCTCGCGAGGATTTATGGATTACCATTTGAACGTGTAGCTGGCTGGGGCTGTGATGAGCATACGATGTTAGGAGCTGCCGACAAAATGAATGTGCCTGTACTCGTTACGATCCCTCAGTTAGTTGGCGGCGGTGCTGTCGGAATGTCAATCGGTGATTCGATTCCTGTTTCTGAACGTTCAATGCGAATATCAAGAATGCTAGCGTCATGTGATGTGATTATTGAGAGTGCAGTAGCATTGACGCAGGAGATTCATGACGGCCCGTTTGAATGTTACACTGGTCATGGAATATGGGCATGGTGGTCAGGACAGTCAACGTATAATCTCAGGGATAAGAGCCTCGTACGAATCGATTTAGACGAAAATTTACGCAAGGCCGTAGAATTGAATCAGACAGTGCAGGAGGCAATCGATAAAGGACTTCCCAAGACGAAAGCCGCAAAAATTCCCTTCAGAATGGAAATGTCCGCGTTCGCACGTCATGAAGGTAGTATGCCCATAATCGGCGATATAGGAAAAGTGTGGCCGTTACTCGCTCATGATGTTGCTGAAAATTTGAACATTGAGCTTGATTTTCTCTCTGCGTCTCAGGATACATCAGAAGGATCATCAATGCGTGAATGGATAGTTGAGAACGTAAAGCCTCTCGACAGAAATAAAATGCTTGAACGTGCAAAAAATTTCATGATATAACTTGCGGACGTATTAAGCTCTTTCTCATTTTGGGGAGGAGCTTTTTATATTGATTTTATATTAATGTATGAGAAATTGCTTTAACGGCGTTGTAATCATTGGGAGTTGCTGGTCTGTCTGCTGCCGGTGCCTTGACTGGCGGAGTACTTGCTGCATCGATTGTTCTGCCTGGTATTGGAGGCTGTACACTTGAGAAAAAAAAGAAAGAAAGCAAAAATGCTCGCGGTTCTTAATACTGCCATTGATATAATACAACAAACACAGATAAAGGAGAGTAAAAGAATTTTGAAACTGACCAGAGAAGAAGTAAATGACATTGCCTTAGAATCTCGTTTGCTTCTCACAGAGAAAGAGTTAGACGGGGCAGTTAAGTACATCAATAACTTTCTTGATATTCTTGACAGCTTCAGGGAACTTGATTTGACGAACGTTGAACCCTTCAGTTTTGCGGAAGCTATAGAGTGTCCGCTGAGAGAAGACAAGGTAATAGCATTCAAAGACACGGAAGCAATATTACATGAGAGTGAACATGTAGACGGCTCATATTTCAAAGTGCCGCGCATTATGGAGGAATAATCACGATGGAATTATATGAGCTTGATTTATACGATGCCTCAAATGGGATCAAAGAGAAAAAGTTTTCACCCGCAGAATTATTTGAATCATGCAGAAAACGAATCGATTCATGCGAAGATAACATACATGCATTCATTACACGTACAGACGACAAAGCACCCGTGATTGAGAATCCCGAAGGAATACTTGCCGGAGTTCCCACAGTACTGAAAGATAATCTATGCACAAAAGGAATCAGAACGACAGCCGCAAGCAAGATATTAGGGAACTGGAAGCCACCGTATGACGCTTCAGCATGGAAGTATTTGCGTGAGGCCGGAGCTGTTCTCATGGGCAAAGTGAACATGGACGAGTTCGCAATGGGCAATACGTGCGGAAATTCTGCGTTTGGTCCGACACATAACCCGAATGATATTTCGCGTGTTCCCGGCGGCAGTTCAGGAGGAAGCGCGGCGGCAGTGAGTGCAGGCTATGTACCGTTTGCACTGGGCAGTGATACAGGAGGCTCAATCAGACAGCCTGCGAGTTACTGTGGTGTTTATGGCATGAAGCCAACATACGGAATGGTGAGCAGGTACGGTTTAATCTCTTACGGCTCATCACTTGACCAGATCGGCCCGTTCGCAAGGACAATCAGAGATTTGCAGCTTGTCATGAGCGTAATTGCACGTTATGACCCGATGGACTCAAGCTGTTTCAGGGAAAAACATTATGACTTTTCGCACAGTGAAGACGTGAGCATAAAAGGTAAACGCATTGCACTCGTGAAAGAATTTCAGAACTTCACGCTTGATACTCCGATTGCTGAGGCCATGAAGAAGACGAAAAAGATTCTTGAGGATAACGGAGCAGTAATCACCGAAGTATCATTGCCGATAGTCTCGAAATATGCTGTTGCATGTTATTACGCGCTTGCAATGAGTGAGGCACATACGAATCTGGAACGCTATGACGGAGTGAGATTAGGCTACACAGTGAAAGACGCGGCCGGAATAAAAGAGATGTTTGAACGTGTACGCTCATACGGATTCGGAAGTGAAGTAAAATCGCGAATCATCGCAGGTACATGTCTGACTGAACCGTCAAGATGTGAAGAGTATTATGTTGCCGCAACGAAAGTACGTACACTCATAGCTCAGGAATTCAAGCGCGCATTCGGTGAGTGTGATTTCATTCTTCAGCCTGTAACGCCTTCACTGCCGCATAAAATCGGCGAAGAGAACGAAGACGCAATGAAAGGTTACGAGACTGATTTATACACATTGCCGGTGAATCTTGCAGGTCTTCCGGGATTGTCATTCTTCACGGGCTATGATGACGCATCAAAACTTCCCGTAGGACTTCAATTAATCGGCCCGCGCTGGAGTGATCCCGATATACTGAACACGGGAGTTATACTTGAACGTCATTTAGGCAGTCCGAAAATTGCAAACGGAGGAGTGAAATAGCATGTCAGAATTAATATTTACGCCGGTAATAGGCATCGAGATACATATAAGACTTAAGAGTGATTCCAAACTTTTCTGTTCATGCTCAACGAACACTGACGCGGCACCCAACACGAACATATGCCCGATATGCATGGGTCTTCCGGGTTCACTGCCTCACATGAATCACAGAGTTGTCGAACAGGGAATGCTTGCAGGTTTTGCGCTTAACTGCGGAATACGTCCGAAGTCATTGTTCTTCAGGAAGTCATATTTTTACCCGGACTTGCCGAAGGGACATCAGATAAGTCAGTGTGATTTACCCATAACGACAGCAGGCTATATTGAAGTGCATGATTCAGAAGGAAAGCTGAAAAAAATTCGCGTTAATCATCTTCATCTTGAAGAGGACGTTGGAAGCCTTCATCACAGCGCATCAGACGGAAGACTCGAAGGAGCATCGACATCATACGTTGATTATAACCGTTCGGGGACTCCGCTGGCTGAAATCGTGAGTGAACCTGATGTAGCCTCAGCCGCAGAAGCAGTTGAATATGTTACGACACTGAGAAGACGCGTAATTTATTCTGGAGCCTCAGAAGTTGAACTCGAAAAAGGCATGATGAGATTTGACGCTAATGTCTCTATGAAATGTTCAGACGGCAGATGGGGCAAAAAGGTTGAAGTGAAGAACATGAATTCATTCAAGGCTCTCGAACGTGCAATTGAATTTGAGATTAAGAGACAGAAAAAGATAATGCTTCAGGGCGGAGAGGTCATGCAGGAGACGCGTCATTGGAACGATGCTAAAGGCGTAACATCACCGTCAAGAGTGAAAGAGTCATACAGAAAATTCATCGTTGAGCCGGATCTGCCTCCTCTGCATATCTCGCAGGAATGGATTGACCGCGTTCATTCAAGAATGCCCGAAATGCCCGACGTGAGAGCAAATCGATACGTTCACGACATGGGACTCACTCAGGAGGCCGCTGACATTCTCACGGATGACAGGAAGGTTGCAGATTATTTTGAGTCATGCGTGAATGCAGGAGCTAATCCCGTCAGAGCTGCTAACTGGATACGCACGGAAGTTATGCGTGTGCTTAACGAGACCCAGAAGAAAATCGCGGACTTTAACATTAAACCCGAAGTATTAGCCGAGATAGTTAAACGAGTCGACGATAAAAAACTTTCAACGACACAGGCAAAAGAAGTTTTTGATTACATGTGCGCGAATAATGCAGGGCTTGACGATTCAGTGAAGAAGCTCGGCATTACTGAAGGCGGAGTTGCAGGCAATGCACTTAACGAGATAATTGCGAATGTCATAAAAGCAAATCCTGATGTCTTAGCTGAAATTCAATCAGGAAAAGATATGAAAGGGAAAAAATTCAAATTCCTTCAGGGACTTGTCATGAAAGAATCAAAGGGACAGGCAAAACCTCAGGAAGTTGCTGAAGCATTAACGGCGGCACTGAAAAATTAAGCATAAAAAGCATAAAAAAAATTCCTCCCTTTAAGCACTTTCAGCAAGGGGGGATTTTTTATTTTGCCTAATACATTAAAACTTTCACGGCCAGAAAAATATTCTCGATTAAATTATGATGTTCTGAGTAATCAAGTTTTCTCATGAATGATAATCTCCTGAATCTATTTCCTGTGAATATCATGATGAAATTATCAAGCTGTTTTAATTTTTCCGGCATCATCTTATCCGCATATCTCGAACGGAATAATAATACGCGCTCATGAAGTTCATGAAATAATTTTCCGGCCTTGCGTATCTTACTTAAAGGAGCGCACATAAGTTTCTTCAGTCTGAGCATAACGGTTCTCTCAGAATAGCCGATAGCATTATGTCCATGCTGCCTGTAAAGCATAGTTGCTTCCGGGACATACGCGATAACTCCGCAGGCACGTGCATAAAGAGCAGTCCACCAGTCATGCATAGTGATTAACGCGTCATATTCTCCGATATTCTTATAAAGTGATTTATTTATCATTTCAGTACAGCCGCTCACAAAATTTTCTTCGAACATTGAGACAAGGCTATAATATTTACGCGCGTTAATATCCATAGGCACGAACTCGTTAATTGCGTTTAAATTCGCGTCAGCCGGCTGAAGTCCAGTAAACACTAACACAGGCATTCCGGGATTATTTTTTTCTGCGTTCTTCATGCATTCAAGCGTAATTTGAATCTTATTCTCAAGCCAGAAATCATCCTGATCCGAAAACATGACATAATCAGCGTTTGCATGTTTCATTAATTCAAAGAAATTTTTTGCCGGATTTCTGCATATCACATCATCATGCACAACTTCAATTATGCCCGGATATTTCTCTGCGTAATCCTGAATTATTGCGGGCGTATTATCATTTGAACCGTCATCGCGTATGATTATCCTGAAATCTTTAAATGTCTGGGCTATTAACGAGTCAAGTTGTTCGGCAATAAACTTTTCGCCGTTATACGCGGCAAGTAATATATCAATTTCAGCCATGATATTTATTCTCCTGAATCATCATTATTGTCGTTCTTATCGTCATCAGCAAAGTGTTCTGCTATCTTATGCATAACCCCGTTCACGAATCTTGATGAGTCTTTAGTCCCGAAATCACGCGCAAGAGATGCAGCCTCAGATATTGCAGATCTGACCGGAAGAGTCTTAGCGATAAACCCTTCAAGCACCATGAGACGCAATATAGTTCTGTCAACGCTCATCATTCTTTCAGGTCTCCAGCCTGTAACTATTCGCAATAATACACCGTCAATTTCATTCTTGCGTGTCCATACATCACCGGCAAGTTTCCGGCAGCGTTCTTTGACTTCAGGCGTATCATCTTTTGCAACGTCATCGATATTCATGAAGAGTTCAAGAGACTCATCGAAATTCTGACCCGGATAAACATCAAGAGAGTATAAGAACTGCACAGCAAGCTCCCTTGATCTGTGAATTGCTTCAAATTTTTTGCCGATATATTTTTTTTGCTTTTTTTTCTTAGGGGCGGCCATGTTACACTCTCCTGATACGTTTTGAGATTAAAGCGAGTCCGTGAACGGCAAACCATGCAGATGTTCCCCAGAAGACAGTCCAGAAGAATCCCGCGAAACCTGCCGTGATGATAACCGCAAATGATGACGCTATACCTGCCCACACATACGGATTAGTGAGTGCCTGCATGATTCCGCGTTCAGGTATTGCCCACACGATTGAAGGCTTTAATCCCATTGGCTTTAGGACAGCATCAAAATGTTTTTCGATTCTCTTTCTGCTTTCGGGATTTAAATCATCATCTGAGAATACAATTGTGATGTCAGCATGTTCTTTTCTTCCTGAGGGCATGAGAGTTATGCTGTATAATTTCAGCTTTGATTTAATCATGCCGTCAGCAAATTCATACAGGCCTTCGCAAGAGATTCTTATAATTCCGTAAGGCGTATTCTTCCACAGAAAATACATAGTTTAATCTGCCTCATTATCGGGGTCAGGCGTTTCTGAATCTGCAATATTAATCTGAAATTCATCGCCCGTAACCGTGTATATTCCCTGAACATTTACATTCACAGCTTTGACATCATAGCCGGTGTAACGTTCAAGATTATCTTTGATTTTTTCCTGAACGTCCCATGCAAGATCCGGGATTCTCTGGCCGTATTTCACAAGAACATTTGCATCAACGGCAATAGTTCCCTGTTTATGCTCAACTGATACGCGTATCCCTCCTGACCTGCGGCCTATTGCAAATCTCGAAGGCAATTTTGAATCAATCTTTATGTTCGGGATTCCCTGAATCGTTTTTCTGGCAAGCTCTGCTATTACGTCTTCTGATATGTGAATAGCTCCGCCGTTTGCTGATTCTTCCTGACTGTTATTATTTCCGGGCATTTATTCTACTTTTTTGCTCGCTCAAGATATGCGCCCGTTCTCGTGTCTACAACGATCTCTTCTCCAGGCTCAATGAATACCGGCACCGTTACGACAAGCCCCGTCTCAAGTGTTGCAGGCTTTCCTCCTCCTGTTACAGTATCACCTTTGAATGCGGGCGGAGTGTCTACAACTTTCATCGTTACGCTCTTTGGCAGTTCAATGCCCATTACTTTGCCTTCAAAGAATTCAAGCTGAATTTCAATATCATCAACGAGATATTTAGCTGCATCTCCGAGTACCTGAGGCGATAATCTCATCTCTTCATACGTGGCAAGATCCATAAACACATAATCTTCTCCGTCCCTGTAGGAATACTGCGCAGGTTTTTCCTCGTAAATTATGCGTTCAAACTTTTCGCCGGGCTTGAATGAATTCTCTACGATTGAGCCGGTCTCTACATTACGTAATTTAGTGCGTACGACTGCACCGCCTCTTCCCATTTTGTGATGATCGTAATCAACTATTTCCCATATGCCGTCCTGCCAGCGTAATTTAAGGCCAACGTAGAACGTAGTCGTATCTGCTACCTGTGCCATAAAAATAAAACCTCCTGGATAAATAATAAACTTGTGTGTGCTAATTATATATTATTGCGATTATTTACTGTCAAGAATATACGGTGTGATGACCATTACGGCCTGTGCTTTTGTCCTGTCTGTTGACCTGTACGTGAAAAGAATATCTCCTATTAACGGGATATTGCCTAATATCGGAATTTTGTTTATCACTTTTACTGTATTTTCCGAGAATAAACCGCCGATCACAAAGGGCATTCCGTCCTTAACCCGCACTTTCGTAGTTACTGTCCGGTCCGTTGTTCTTATATTATCGTCATCGTCCTTGCCGATATAATCTCCAGTCTTAATATTTATGTCAAGATTTATATATCTGTCATCTTCAATTCTGGGTGTGAATCTCAATTCAGGTCCAACGCTCTTTGTGTCCCATTTAGGATTCTTGCTGTCGTCCATTCCGGCAGAATACAGTATTTCCTGCTTAAGCTGAATAGAAGCCTGCTGTCCGTCAATTGCAGTTACTGAAGGATTCGCTATAACCCGTCCTTTTCCGCGTGCCTCAAGAGCCTTGAATACATTCTGAATCGTTCTTGCTGTTCTCGGATTTCTTCCTGTGCGGGATCTGTCCTCTGCATAATCAAGCGTGATTGCTCCTTCGCCAAGTGTTATTTGCCATTCGTCATATGCAATGTTTAATGCATTCTGTATAGCGGCTGAATCTTCATCCGTGAATTCAAATATGCTCGCACGAATCATAATCTGCTTCATAGGAAGGTCAACGCGGCTGATAAATTCTTCGGCTTCTTCCATTTTGGCCGGATTAGTTTTCACATAGAGCATTCTGGATCTTTCATCAACAATGATATTGCCGTCGGGAATATTAGCGAGATTCACTAAGAGTGCTTTAACCTGTGAGGCCTCTGCATATTTAATCTTGAATGCTTTCATCTCGTTCGCACCTGACAGCTTATATAATCCTTCCTTTGTACCGAATGCCGTAGTATTCTTTCCGGCCGGGAAACACGCGATATTATATGTCCTGAGCAAATGATTCAGAACATCATCAATTCTTATATCCTCAATTGACATAGTAACAAGCACATCTGTAGGAAATGACGAATCGATTATAATATTTCTTCCTATCTGGGACATTAACATTCTGAAAATATCTCTCAGTTCTGCATCACGAAATTCAACAGTTACTCTCGTATTCACCCTGAAAGGCAGCATATTCTCAGGTGCTTTTGCTATTCTCTGGGGGATAATTTTTGCATCGACAAATGAACTTTGAGCTTCAAGAGGCTTTATCCTGATTGAATATCCTTCTGCGGATCTCATAACAGAATCTAATTTCATGGCCCGGCTGGTCTTCAATGTTATAACCGCATCACCGGAAATATTTTCAATGCCGAAATCAATAATCAGCGGCGTAGTCTCTAAAAAATTAAATGTCGAAGAGTTTATGCCCGCCGGATTCTTTATTCTTGTTTCCTTAAGCGTTACCTGTATAACATCATCAATAAATTCTGTTTCAGGTTCAGATAATTTTCTGCCGGAAATCTTCATGACAAATTCATCTGTTCCAAGCTGATAAAAGCTGCAGTTAGTCAGCAAAGACCCTGTGTATTTATCGTTCCTGTTTACGGCCGCAGTTACAGGAAGACAAAAAAGCGTTATAACAAGAAATATAAACACAAAGCAGAATCTCCTGAACATGATCACTTCACCTTATCCTGTAGATTTTCCGTAAAAATTTTTCTGTAATTTATATTATACACTTTTACGCTCATTAATTCTACTTAATTAAATATTCGACTTCCTGCTTAGTAAATTTATTTCTCACAGTCAGACCATTAGATTTAATTCTCACAACACGCCCTGCTCCGCCTGGTAATTCCTGACCTGGACGGATTATGACTCCCCTTTTGCCGCCTGCATCAACGACAGCAATTTTATCTTTATCCGAGAGCATGACCGCACGCACAAATACTTCGTGAACTTCCTGCTCTTTTTTCTGACCCGGTGCAGGATTCGAGGCTGTAGCATTGACTGAATCAACAAATGCATCGCCTGTCGGGCCTGTGCCGGATAAATCTTCCATTCCGAACTCGTTATATCTGTCCAGATTAAATAAATTCCGGTTCATTCCGTTTAATGATTGTGCAATGGCAAGTCCTCCGTTCCTAACGTCATTAACCGTCGCGGCAACGTCTGCTATTTTCTTTAACGTCTGATTCTCACGCTGTGCCGTTACCTGCTGAGCTCTCATCTCTGCTTCAAGATAATCGCCGTCTTCGCTCTTATTTGAGATTGTGCTTGCCTCGAAGTAATTCCATGCTGCCCAGATTATGCCGATTAAGAGAGTAACGAAAGCTGAAAGACGAAGCAAACGCGCCTGGTTATCCTCAATAACTCCCGTCAGGCATTCCCAGAAATATATTAACGCATCATGAAGATCATTCATCAGGCATTCCCTCTATCGTAACATCTGCATTGATGAAATCTTCCGGTGCTCTTGCATCACGCTTAAATCTCAGCGATGTAACTCTTGATGCAACAGGCATAACCCGCCACGCCGCAAGCAAATGTGCAAACGAGTAATAATTCCCCTGAAGACTTAACGAGAGCCTGAGATCTTTTTCGTTTTGACCTGATGACATTGATAACAAATTCATTCCGGCGTTCTCAATTGCAAGACGTACCTGCGAATAAAATTCAACTGCATCTGAAGCCGTGCCTGTCCTGTTAATATCAAGCCCGGCAATTTCTGCGAGCGTCCTGTTTCTTTCTTCAAGGTTCTGAATCATTCCCGTGAAGTTATTGCGTTCGGCTTCGAGTGTTTCATATTCTGTTCTGTAGTCATAGAGAACATGAATCGAATACCAGACAGCAAACATTAAGATTAAACATAAAGTGAAAAATATTCCTGCAAAGGCCATGTATAAATTTTTATTCATAATCTCATCTGTATTTTTTATGTGAATTTTTGAGTTCAGGCTGATTATATCACTTTCAGAAAATATAACATGCATTAAAAAAGCTCCGAAGATTTTTATCTCTCCGAAGCTGTTATTTTCGTTCGTGGAGCCGATTTTCGGATTTGAACCGAAGACCCCATCCTTACCATGGATGTGCTCTGCCGGCTGAGCTAAATCGGCCTAAAAAAAATTGGTGGTGGAACATGGATTTGAACCATGGTAGACTCCCGTCGACAGATTTACAGTCTGTTGCCATTGACCACTCGGCCATTCCACCGTTGT
>JAFPWQ010000263.1 GCA_017394925.1 Synergistaceae bacterium | reverse complement strand
CATTAAGCACTCGCGGTAATATGTTATGTAGCCAGGTTCTATTCCGTTGAATTTGAACTCGCCAGAATTCAGAGCATTTAAATATTTCGGGAACATTGAGATTAAACAGCCTATCGCAAATTTAATTTCTCCCCTGTCAAAAAACATTTCAGAACGAGGAGAATATACGTTGATATTATTGCTCTCAAGATATTGTATTAATGACTGTACACGGTTTATTTTTACGGATTTGAACAGAAACGCTATTTGATTGTAATCATTAATTCGTCCTGAGTCTTTGAGGTGCTTGATGAAATTTAATATTTTTTCGTGCCATTCGTCCGGGTCATTCAGTCCTGCAAGCCTCATTACTGAAGTGTTATTTCCTTTGCGGTATGACTCAAGATTTTTATCATGACGGAAATTATCCCACGAGAAAAAATTTTCTGTGTTATTCATCCATTCAGTAAAGAATTTTACTATGCCGTCAAGCGAGCGATAATTCAGCATTAGTTTAACTATTTTGCATTCATTTTTGCCGAACTTATCGGGAAATTCTAATATGTTTCTGACTTCTGCACCCCTGAATCTATATAAACTCTGATCATCATCACCGACAACACAGATATTTTTGCGATCGCCTGCAATCATGAAAATTAACTGTTCCTGAATATAATTCGTGTCCTGGTACTCATCTACCATGATGTAATGTACTTTGTCGTGAATGTCAGCTAAAATTTCAGGGTTATCGCGTAATAATTTATATGTCTCAACAAGCATTGAAGAATAGCTCATTGAATTACTTCCGGCTAAAATTGAATCAAGAACTTTCATTGCATTCCCCATAAAGCTGACTGCTATATCTGAATCACGTGAAAGCTCTTCAGGGTCAGCAAGTTCTTCTGATAGTCTGTTTATCATGTCGCGGAGTTCAGAAGACATTTTCCATTTGCCCTGATTGAAACTCTTTAATGCCGAGTCTATTCCGTCAATGGCCATGAACTTACTGAAATTCTGCATGATGATATACGCATTATCTAAATCATCAATGACTCTGAAATTGCGTTTTAACCTCGTGAAATCTGAGTAGTCTTTGAGAATCCTTCCGCATATTTCGTGAAATGTCCCAGTGTACATTGAGCTTATATCCGCCTGGATTTTACGTGATGCTAATTCTTCGGTGATACGCGCGCTTAACTCTGAGGCTGCCTTGTTGGTGAATGTCGCAAGCATAATATTTCCGGGTTTAACATGCCTCTTCTGAATCAAAAATACTGTTCTCTGCACAAGCGTATATGTCTTTCCTGTTCCCGGACCGGCGATGATTAAGACGGGGCCGTTTGATGATGTTATTGCTTCCTTCTGGGCTTCGTTTGACGTTCCGAAATCGAAATCTGCAAATTCATCTGAAGAAATTTTTTCGGATTCACCTGATGTTTTATTCTCTTCGCTGTCTTGCTTGTCCTCAATGCCCAGATATAACATCAATGCGGCTTTCGGATTCTTTTCCTCGCAGAATTTAATCACGGATTTTTCAGCAGTACTGAAATCTTTTCGTGAGACAAGCATAATGCATTCGGAAGTTGAGCCGTCAATGCCTGCACAGTTAATCTCCTGAGAGTATGACGCTAAATTATCGGGCAGCTCATAATGCACAATGAATCTAATATCACGTCTCTTAATCTCACGATATAAAGCTCCGGGCATGATTATAATATTTTCATCGAGTCCGGGATGATCTCTCAGGTTCTCGCGGATCTTGTACGCGGTCTCAGGATTAGAGCAGTAAATTACGCCGTGTAAATCTTTTTTCTGTTCGAGAATCTCATTCAGTGCCGATATTTTTTTCTCTGCGCGTATAACTCTGAATGTTACGTTAGGACGATTAAAGCCCTTTATGATTCTTAACGGTGAGACGAGAGAACGCATACATTCCTGACGCAATAACGGACTGGTTGAATTCGCAAATATCACTGTAGGGATTCTCTTTGTGCTTAACGATGCAATTAATGCTTTCGACTCTTTCAGTCTGTCGGGCTGCCCCCATTGAAGAATTATCGCTGACATTGAAATCTCAACCGAACGAAGGACATTCACAATCTCGCTGTCTTTGAGTTCACTTAGTGCCGAGTATACTATCTTGTATGTTCCGTTCTTAATGTCGCGCATGATGCTGCGTTTCTTTGTCGGACTCATATCCGGCAATAAGCATATTGAATGCAGATGTGATTCACTCATGCTTTTATCGGGTATATTCGGAGTGATTACGAGTGTGAGACCGGGCATTAACATTGCAGGAAGTTTAGCGCATAAACTTTTGCCGTAATCATCAGGCATTGAACAGAAGACATCACGCCCCGATAAAATTGCATTAATCACTTCTTCCTGTCCTGGCCTGAATGAATCATAATTAAAATGCTGACGTAAAAGCGAGACAAGATAATTCACTTTGGGCTTCACTGGTTCAGTTTTCTTTTCAGGCTCTAATTTCTGGTTCTGATGAATCATCGCGATTAACTTTTTGCTTTGTTCCTGTGCCTTCGTTAATTGAGTCTTTAATTCATCAATCTCTGCTGTTTTTTCTTCAAGCTGTGATTTAAGCGTCTTTATCTCTGCTTCCTGACGTGATGCTTTTTCATTCAGCAATTTCATTCTGGCATTTATTATGTTCTGTACCTGCTGTTTTTCTTCTCCGGTCAAATAGATCCACTCCCTACATGGCCTATTATACCCGTAAACAAAAAAGCTCCCCTGATATTTTCAGAGAAGCTCATTCAGTCATTCATTCAGTGCTTACTTCACGAGAGGCCGCCACCATGATTCATTTTCGAGATACCATTGAATTGTCTTGTGAATGCCGTCAGCAAATTTTGTTTCAGGAAGCCAGCCCAGTCTTGAATGAATCTTTGAGGGGTCAATCGCATATCGTAAGTCATGGCCTTTCCTGTCCGTTACGAATTGTATTAATGATTCAGGTTTGCCAAGTTCACGGCATATTAACTTCACAATGTCGATATTCCTCATCTCGTTATGTCCGCCGATGTTGTAGATCTCGCCCTCTGAATCGTCATCATGAATTATCATGTCAATCGCTCTGCAATGATCCTCAACATATAGCCAGTCCCGAACGTTTATGCCCTGACCGTAAACAGGTAATGGCTTATCGTGTAACGCGTTGATTATCATGAGAGGAATTAATTTCTCCGGGAAATGATAAGGCCCGTAATTGTTTGAACATCTTGATATGCTCACAGGCAAGTTATACGTTCTGTGATACGCCTGAACTAACATGTCTGCTCCTGCCTTTGATGCTGAATAAGGAGAAGAGGCTTTTATCGGCGTGTCTTCCGTGAAGAATAAATCGGGACGGTCCAACGGCAAATCACCGTATACTTCGTCTGTGCTTACCTGATGATAGCGTTTTATGCCGAACTTCATGCAGGCATCAAGCAGTACACCAGTTCCCAATGTATTCGTGAAGAGAAAAATTCCGGGATTATCGATTGAACGGTCAACATGAGATTCAGCCGCAAAATTTATGATTATGTCAGGGCGTTCACGTTCAAACAGCGCGTATATTTTTTCACGGTCGCATATGTCTAACCTGAAGAAGTCTATTTTATTCTCTGCAATAATTTCTTTCAGCGTGTTAATATTCCCTGCATACGTGAGCTTGTCTATGCATATGATTCTGTCTTCAGGGTGATGCTTTAACATGTGAAAAATGAAATTGCTTCCGATGAAACCCGCGCCTCCAGTAACAATTATCTTCATGAGTTTGTCAGCTCCTTTAACAGCGGCCAGCGTTTATCTTTTTCCGACATGATAAGCTCACAGTTAACTTCAGGCCATGAGATATTAATATCCGGGTCAGAGTATAATATGCCGCCTTCATCGTTAGGGTGCCAGTAGTCATCGCACTTGTAACAGAATTCTGCAATGTCAGACAGAACAATAAAACCATGAGCGAATCCCTTCGGAATTAAGAACTGTTTACGATTCTCTTCGGTAAGCTCAATCCCGAAATATTTTCCGAATGTTTTGCTGCCCTTCCGAATGTCTACAGCAACGTCATAAACACTGCCTTTTATCACACGGACAAGTTTAGTCTGCGGAAAATTAATCTGAAAGTGCAGACCCCTCAACACACCTTTAGTGCTGCTGCTCTGGTTGTCCTGAACGAACGCAATATCAATTCCGGCTTCATGCATATCACGCAGGTTATACGTCTCGGAAAAATATCCGCGTTTGTCCCCGTGCACTGTCGGATTTATCACGCATAACCCTTCAATGCCGCCCACATTGTAATCTACTTTAATTTGTCCCATTGATTTCAAGATACCTCCTTAACGCATCTTTCCAGTCAGGCAATAATTCAAAGCCTGAAGATTTCAATTTGCTTTTATCGAGACGCGAATTATATGGCCTTCTTGCCTTTGAGAGTCCGTATTCAGATGTCGAAACTGGAATCACTTTCACGTCTTTATGTGCCTGCCTGAAAATTTCGCACGCAAAATCATACCAGCTTATGAAACCTCCTTCATTCGTAGCATGATATATTCCGAATTTGCATGTCTGATTCATGTCCGCAAGCAGGCGCGATAAGTCAGGCGTATATGTCGGTGTTCCAATCTGATCGTTCACAACGCGTAACGTGTCATGAGTCTCTGAGAGCTTAAGCATAGTCCCGACAAAATTTTTCCCGTGAGGACCGAATACCCATGCAATACGAACAATGAAAAAATTCTGCAAATGCTTCTTCACTGCAAGTTCACCTTCAAGTTTCGTCTGACCGTAATAATTTAACGGCGAATACGATTCATCTTCGGGCATCCATGCGCACGTGCCTGTGCCGTCAAAAATGTAATCTGTGCTGATGTACGTCATGATTGCGTTGATTTCCCTGCAGGCCATCGCAATATTCTCTGTTCCCGTTACGTTGACCGCATGAACTTTTTCACGGTTAATTTCATCTTCAGCGGCATCTACTGCTGTCCAGGCTGCACAGTGAATCACTCTTGAAGGCAAATATTTTTTCATGGCCTCAATCACTGATTCATGATTCGTTATGTCGAGCTGTATGTATTCGCATGATTCAATGCCAGAAAAACTTCCCTGAATGTCTGACGCTATGCATTCAATATTTCTTTCTGTGAGTTCATGAATCAAATCGCGCCCTAACTGACCATTTGCACCCGTAATAAATATTCTCTCACGCATCGATATACTTCCCTTCCAAGACATCGCGTAAATATTGCCCGTATTGATTCTTGCTGAGCTTCTCTGCAATGCTCATAATATCATCACGCGTTATCCAGCCGTTGAGGTATGCGATTTCTTCCAGACATGCGATTTTCCTATGCTGGTGAGTCTCAAGAGTTCGGACAAAATTAGTTGCGTCTGCGAGGCTCTCATGCGTTCCTGTGTCTAACCATGTGAAGCCCTGACCGAGTAATTCAACGTTAAGTTCTCCAAGCTCAAGATAAATGCGATTCAGGTCTGTGATTTCGAGTTCTCCGCGTTTTGAGGGCTTTAATTTTTCTGCGAATTCAATTACCCTGTTATCATAGAAATATAATCCCGTAACACAGTAATTGCTTTTGGGCTTTGCTGGCTTCTCTTCAATTGATACTGCATGACCGTTTGAATCAAATTCAACGATTCCGAATCTTTCGGGGTCATCAACATAATATCCGAATATCGTTGCGCCCTTTCCTGACTCTGCATTGTTCACCGCCTCACGCAATCTTTTCACCATGCCATGACCGGAGAAAATATTATCGCCTAATATCATTGCAACTGAATCATTCCCGATGAACTTTTTCCCGATTATGAATGCCTGCGCGAGTCCTTCAGGCTTTGGCTGCTCTTCATACGAGAAATGCACTCCGAAATGACTCCCGTCTCCCAGTAATTTCTCGAATCTCGGCAGGTCTTCAGGTGTTGAGATTATCAGAATGTCGCGTATTTTTGCCTGCATTAACACTGAAACAGGGTAATATATCATCGGCTTATCGTAGACCGGCAATAACTGCTTTGACGTTACGAATGTCAGAGGATATAAACGTGAACCGCTTCCTCCTGCTAAAACTATTCCCTTCATGATTAATTCATGCCTCCTTCTTTGAAATGATAAATTTAACTTTACCAGTTTATGATACAATTAGCAAAAATTAATGCATATGAAAGGAGAAGTTGACAAGTGAACGATAAAACCGCTATAATTGACCAACGACCCGATTCATGTAGCTTTAGCAGTATATGATCCATCAGGCACTTATTCACAGCACGCAGGGGTAACAATCACTTCCATATTTGAGAACACGAATAGCAAAGTCATAATTCACCTTCTTCATGATGATACTCTTACCGAAGATAACAAAAAGAAATTCATACGTACGGCAGAAAAATATTCCCAGATGATAGAACTTACTGATATTTCAGGATACAAAAACAGATTGAAAGAGATTACTGCAAAACTGAATCTTCGTCATTGGGGCATAGGGGCTATGTACAGGCTTCTGATTCAGGATGTAATTGCTGCTGACAAAGTAATATATCTTGACTGCGATGTGCTTGTGAATCTCGACATTAAAGAGATGTGGAATATTGATTTCGAGGGGAAATCTTTGGCCGCTCCGCACAGTGTTTTATATTTCAGAGGATGTTCTCCGTTTTCATTGAGATACTATCAGATAAAGATGCTTGGAACAGATATTCAGCATTACTTCAGTTCGGGCGTATTGCTCATGAACCTGAGAAAGATACGTGAGCGCGGAAATTTTCTGAATGGCCTGCAGGAATGGATTACCCGCAATTATTACATGGATTTCTTCCCCGATCAGGATGCGCTTAATTCAATTTTTGCCGGAGATGTGAAGTATATTGATGCAAAGTTTCATGTCTATAAACTCAATGAAAATCTTTCAGGGTGTATAGTACATTGCTTCCCAAGTAAGGCATGGAAAAACGTAAAAGGTCTTTCTTCAGAAAAATTATACTGGAAAATGTATTTGCTTAGTGCATGGGGAGAAAATAAAACACCTTTTGAAGCTGCCGAAGTAATATTGAATGTTGCATCAACGTCTTCAGCGAACGTTAAAAAATCTTTAGGGCGCAGAATACTCCGAAAAATTTACAGTCTGGCCTCAAGATTTATATTCACAGTATCTTTTTTCTCACAGCATGCATATTACCGTCTGAAATATAAGCTCAAAGCCTCAGGCCATAACAGGCAGCCTTAGCGATTCTCAGAGCGTGAACATTTTCACTCACGTCATGAACTCTGAGCATACTCACGCGCCCGGATAATAACGCACTCACCGCAAGAGTACCTGCAATACTGTCCGAACCTGTGAATCTCTTCCGTGAATGTCCGACTAGAACAGGCCGCCCGAAAATTTTCATGCTCTCAATGTCCCGGATTAACGCAAAATTTTCATTCGCACTCTTCCCGAATCCTAATCCGGGATCTATTATCACATAATCGCGCAAATCATCGAGTATATTAATCTTGCGTGAAAAATATTCTGTGAGTTCAGAGATTATATTATTATTATCAGCATCTTCTTTCATGGCCATGTTCACGGGCTTATCTTTCGTGTGTGAAAGCACATAAGGGACTCTCATATCACGAATCACATCGGGCATTCCGTCAGTGAATTCAAATCCGCTTATGTCGTTTATCATGTCTGCGCCTTCATTCACGGCAATACGTGCGGCATTGGGCTTGTATGTATCAACGGAGATTAAAGCATTTGGAAATTCACGGCGTAAAATCTTCAGTGCAGGAATTAATCTCGAAAGCTCTTCTGATCCATCAACTGGAACTGCTCCCGGCCTCGTTGATTCTGCGCCTATATCAAGAACATACGCACCTTCGGACAAAAATTTTTCTGCTCTGGATAAAATTTCATTTTCATTTATGCGGCTTGGCTCATAAAATGAATCGGGCGTTAGATTCATGATTGCCATTATCTTTGTGTCATCGCTGAGATTAATTTCATGTCCGTTGGGTGAAGTCATAATCCATTCGTTAATATTCATGTTCGTGAATGCGTCTGATAATTTGCGTCTCAGTTCATCAAGTCCCCATATGGGCATGGCGTTCATTTTATGAATCATGCTCTTAATCTGCGAAGGCGTTCCCATGATTAATATATCACTCGTGTCTGTCTTACCGTCAATCACATGCTTAGTTACAATCGTATCTCCTCCTCGCGATAACATTTCCTGTTTCATGAAGGCTGCTGCTCTGTAGTCAATATTATCTGCGTAGAAGTGAAGTATTTTTCTCTTGGGAATCAGATATGCTAATGCTCTTGGATCCGTTTTGATTCTTGCGCATATTTTTTTCATGTCATCATGTGAATTTATGTTTAACGGGTAAAGATTCATTTTATATATCTCCTGTAAAAATTTATATCAATATAGAACGCTGTAAACTCAAATGCAAATCTTCAGGATATTATGTGAAAATATACACAGAGATAATATTTCTCCTGAATTTTAACGTATTTTTGATGTAATATAAATCGTGGTAAAATCAATTGTACATTTTTTTCTGAAAGGAGTTTAATTAACATGAGAATAATATTCATTGCGATATTAATCTTCGCATTCTTCCCAATAACAGCAGCCTTAGCAGCATTACCGCCTTTGATTGACATGGAAGACTTTTTCCGTAATCCTGAGAGAGCAGCATTTTCGATTTCACCTGACGGAACGAGATTAGCATTCGCAAAATCATGGGAACGAAGAATGAATGTATATATCCGTGAAATATCGACAGGCAACGAGAGAAGAATCACATCAGCAACTGAACGAGACATAGCCGGATTTTTCTGGAAGGGGAATGACAAAATAGTTTACGTTCAGGATTCTGGCGGCGATGAGAATTATCACGTATACATAACTGACATAACCGGAAGAGAGGCAAGAGACTTAACGCCTTTTGAGAACGTGAAAGCAGGCATAATAGATGACCTTGAAGATGATTCGAATCACATGTTAATCGCAATGAATCAACGCAATCCCGAAGTCTTTGATGTCTTCAGGTGCGATTTGAACACTGGAGAGCTTGAATTAGTTGCAGAGAATCCCGGAAATATTACGGGCTGGATGACGGATCATGACGGGAAATTACGCGCGGCATATTCAACTGATGGTGTGAACGGGAGCTTTCTTTACCGCACAAACGAAAACGAAGACTTCAGAGTGTTAATCACAACGAACTTCAAAGAGACATTTGCACCGGCCATGTTCGCATATGATAATAAATTAATGTACGTTGCGAGCAATTTAAGCCGTGATAAGTCAGCGATATATACATTTGACCCTGAAGAGAATAAAACTATTGATTTAATCTTTGAACACGATGAAGTAGATGCAGGAGGAATTCTGCACTCAAAGAAGCGAAAAAAAATAACGGGCGTAACATACACGACAGACAAGAGGCATTATGTATTTTTTGACTCAGAGCGCGAAGAGATTCAGAAATCCCTTGAGGCATTCTTCCCTGATTATGAAGTGAGCATAGCAGACGTAGATGACGAAGAACGAAAATTTATCGTGAGAACATACAGCGACAGGACGAGAGGCACATACTATCTTTATGACAGCCAGAATAATTCAATGTCGAAACTTGCGGATTTATCATCATGGCTGAAAGAGTCAAACATGGCACCAATGAAGCCGATTGAATACACTGCGAGAGACGGACTCAAAATTCACGGTTATTTGACTCTTCCCGTTGGAATTGAAGCACATAATCTTCCTTTAGTTATCATTCCTCACGGAGGACCAAGCGCACGCGATTCATGGGGATTTGATTCAGAAGCGCAGTTTTTAGCCAACAGGGGAATAGCAGTTTTGCAGGTGAATTTCAGAGGCTCAACGGGTTACGGAAAATCATTCTGGCAGTCAGGCTTCAAAGAATGGGGCAGAAAGATGCAGGATGATTTAACAGACGGGGTATTATGGGCAGTGAATAAAGGTATTGCGGACAAAGACAGACTTGCGATTTACGGTGGCAGTTACGGAGGCTATGCGGCACTTGCTGGTGCGGCATTCACTCCTGATTTGTATTGCTGCGCTGTAAGTTACGTAGGACCGTCGAATTTGTTTACGCTTCTTGAGAGCATTCCGCCTTACTGGGAGCCGTATCGTGAAATGGAATACGAAGAGATCGGTCATCCTGTGAATGACAAAGAATTACTTGAATCTGTCTCACCTGTTTTTCATGCAGAGAACATCAAGATACCGTTACTCGTTGCACAGGGAGCTAATGATGTCCGTGTGAAGAAGGCTGAATCAGATCAGATTGTCGAGGCTGTGCGCAAGACCGGAAGAGATGTAGTGTATCTCGTAAAAGATAACGAGGGTCATGGATTTCAGAATGAAGAGAACAGATTCGATTTTTACCGGGCACTTGAGGAATTTTTCAGAAAGCATTTAGGCTCAAGATAAGATGAAAATTTTTGCGTCCCCTGATTAACGTCGGGGGATTTTTTGTGCCTGCATATATAGTTGACATTTCATAGCTTCCTATGTTACTATCCCGGCACATCATAAAAGGACGTGCGACTAATATGGATCACGCGAATAAAGTTGCGATACTGATTAAGAAACTGAGCCTTGAGATTGATAAACTCGCAAGTCCAATTCTCGAACCTTATGACCTCACTAACTCTCAGTTCAAGATATTAAAGTTCTTGCTAGTTAATAATGAATGTCCAGTACGTCAGGTTGATATAGAGCGTTATTTCTCAATGACTAATCCGACAGTAACAGGACTAGTGAAGATACTTGAGGCTAAAGGCATGATTGAGCGCAAAGTTAATCCAGATGACAGCAGAAGCAAAATATTATGTCCGACACAAAAGGCTATTAAGATGAAGGACTTGTTATATCAGCTTGGCGATGCTCTTGAAGAAAAATTAACCGGCGTTCTGAATCCAGAAGAGAAAGAAGAATTATTGAAGCTGCTGAAAAAATTATCGAGGCATTAAAGTAGAAAATATATCAATGAACATTAACAGATTAGGGCTTGGCTGTATGGGAATGTCTATAAGGCGAAATGCTGACAGGTCAATACAAACGATTCATGAGGCAATCGACAAGGGCATAACGTTTTTGAACACAGGAAATTTCTATCAGTGCGGCGAAAGTGAAATGCTCTTAGGCCATGCGCTTAAAGGAATTCAAAGAGAGAAATATTTTCTGTCCGTGAAGTTCGGATTGTTATTTTCTCCTGACGGCAGAATGTACGGTCTTGATGTTCACCCTTTTCACATTAAGGCACAGCTGACATACTCGCTTCGCCGTCTTGGCCTTGAATACATTGATCTATATCAGCCGTCAAGAATGGATGAAAGCATTCCCGTTGAGGACATTATCGGAGAGCTTGCAGACTTGAAAAATGCAGGATACATTCGCAATATCGGACTGACTGAAATAGATTCGGAGACATTGAGACGTGCGGAAAAAGTTCATCACATTCATACGGTCGAAGCTGAGTACTCGCTGATTGACCGAAGCATTGAGACAAGCATTGTTCCCGTTGCAGATGAACTCGGAATAAACGTTCTTGCATTCGGTGCGCTTGGTCATGGCCTGCTCAATGAACGCATACTCACATCAGGCGATGCACCGACAGCTTCACCTATGGGAGGTCCAATGCTGAACGCCGAAAATCTGCCGAAGAATTTGCCTTTAGTGCGGGCATTGAAGGAAATTGCAGACAAAAAGAATGTATCACTCAGTCAGTTAATGACAGCATGGGTACTCACGAAATGCCCGAAGATTATGTGCCTCATCGGAACCGCAAGCCCCGAACATTTACAGCAGAATATTGACGCACTCAATATTAATCTTACATCCGAAGACATGAACGAGATTGAGAACATAGCATCATCTCATAAGGTATACGGAAATGATATGAGGAAGCTAAGATTTGCAAACGGTTTGCCGATCTTTGCATAGATAAATTTTTCAGGAGGTATTTATTCATCATGAAGAAACTTATTGTAACCGCGCTTATTTTCTTTTTGTTATACTCAGTGTCATTTGCTGAGGACGCAATCAAACTGCCTGACCCAGTCAAAACCGGAGGAATGCCCGTACTCGAAGCAATATCGAATAGACAGAGTGCAGGAGATTTCGCAGATGTCGAACTTACGCCCGAACAGCTTTCGACTCTTCTTTGGGCAGCAGGCGGAGTGAACCGTGAAAATGGAAAGCTGACTTATCCGACAGCCTCAAATGTTCAGGATATAATAATTTTCGCGTTCACTAAATCAGGTGTGTACAGATATAACCCTGCAGAGCACAGCATAACGAAAGTTGCTGACGGAGATCACAGAGCATTAACGGGTACACCCAGACAGGCATTTGTGGCAAGAGCAGCGGTTGATTTGCTGTTCATTCAGGATACAGGGAAATGGCCTGAAGGGAGACCGGCAGATGTAGTTCTGAACTGCGGATTTGCTCATGCAGGATTGTCCATGCAGAACGTTTATTTGTTCGCGGCATTTCAGGGTTGGGGAGCTAGAACGAGAATGAATTTCGACAGGGAAAAATTAAAGGAACTTCTCGGTCTCACTGACAAACATAATTTTACGCTCATGCAGTGCGTAGGGCCAAAGCCTTAAGAAGTTATGACGGGGAGCTTCGGTTCCCCAATATTTTTTTATGGAGGAATAATTTTCATGAAAAATTTTTTGCTTTCGTTGATGATGATTATTATTTTCGCAGGCAGTGCTTTTGCAGAAGAGGTTACAAGACTGACATATTCGGATCATGAGCCGCTTGGTAATATGCGGACAAGATTCTTAAACGATGTATTTTTCAGAGCAATAGAAAAAGAATCGAACGGACATATAAAAATCGATTCGCACTGGAACGGAGAAATAAGCATAAGCTATGATGCATTGAAGACCGTCAAAGAAGGTACAAAGGCACAAATTACAGTGATAGTTCCTGAGTACTGTATGAAAGAACTTCCGTTGCACCAGATATTCAAGAGTTTTCCGACAGGCCCGGCAGGACAGGAGCAGGTGAATTTTTTCAGAGGGATTTATGATGAGATCCCAGAACTTATGAAAGAGATTGACGCTCAGAATTTACATGTAATTTTCGTTGCAACTGGTTATCCTGCAGCATTCTTCAGCTCAAAGCCTCTTCGTAATCTCAAAGACATTCGCGGTCAGAAATGGAGAAGTGCAAGTTTCTGGCACAAAGATTTTCTGACGAATGCAGGAGCAATTCCCATAACTATGGCATGGGGTCAGGGAGTATTTGATGCACTCAATGACGGAACACTTGACGGTCTCATGGTGAACGTTGACAGCGGATATGACATTAACGCACACAAAGCAGCACCGCATATTCTAACGTCTCAAAGATTATGGCTCGGCCATGAATACATAATCGCAATGAATAAATCAGTATGGGAATCTCTGAGTGAAAATGACAGGAGAGCAATTGAATCAGCCGCAGAGAGTTCATATAGTCTTCTGGGTGATGTTATGAATGAAGCATATACCCGTCAGCTTAATGTGCTGAGGTCAGACGGTGCAGATGTGAGAGTTATGACTGATGAAGAAGTTTCATTCTGGGAGGAGACCACAAACTATAGAGAGATTCAAAATAAATATGTCAGTGAACATGATAACGCCGTTAGTGTGATTGAGGCTGTAAGGAAACGCATAAATCATTAAGGGATTTTTATTTTTTGTGTCAGTCTCAATATGTGATAAAATTTCCAGTTATTATAACTTATCATAACATATCTTTATATGGGAGGCTGAGATTCTAAATTGTCCCCAAAAGGTGTTCATTATATCGTTGAAGTTTCCGGCTGCGATGACACAATTACTAACGTTCACAAGCTGCAGGAAATTCTCGTAGAAGCGGCTAATCGTGCACACGCTCAGGTCTG
>JAFPWQ010000262.1 GCA_017394925.1 Synergistaceae bacterium | reverse complement strand
TTACAGCGAGTCCCTGACCGATAGCAATGTTCGCAGGAGTAACGCCGCGCCAGTTTTCAGGATAAGGAAGAATTCCGCGAGCTACACCGGGAAGTTCTATATCGCTCTCACGTCCGAAGCCCAAAGCCTGAAGACTCTCGTACATTTTCGTTTTCTCCGCGCGTATTCCGATCTGAGCCATGCCTACGTTGGATGACTTGATGAGCAAATGCGCCGTGTCGATATTCCCCATCGCAACAGGGTATGACTCTTTTATATATCCGTCAGCTACTTTTAATCTCGCAGGACAGAAAAACATTTCATCTTTTTTTGCCCAGCCTCTTTCAAGCGCAACGCTCAAATATATAGGCTTGAATGTAGATCCCGGTTCATAGCCTCGGCTCACAACTCCGTTTGAAAGCGATTCAACCGTGAGACTCTTTCTGTTCGTAGGGTCATATGTAGGATAGCTTGCCATTGCGAGAATTTCTCCTGTGTTCGGGTTCATGCATACACATGCCGCCCATTTCGCTCCGTCATCCTCTGCGGCTCTGAATAAATGCTTTTCGACTACATACTGAATTCTGGTGTCCAGTGTGAGAGTAACAACGGGGGTTGTAGTCCGTATCTCTGAATCATTTTCCATGAGCGAAGATGCCTGTCCGCTTGGCCGTCTGATAACTATTTTCTGTCCGGGCGGATTGTAGAGCGTTGTATCCCATGCCTGTTCGATTCCTGCCTGACCTCTGTTATCATTGTCGCAGAAGCCAAGAACATGAGACATTAATTTTTGATTCGTGTACTTGCGGTAAGGCTCATCGATCTCACGTAAGGCTCTCATCTCACGCATAAGTGTCTTGAATTTTTTTGCTTCTTCTTCGGGGACTTTGTGATTCAGCCATACGAATCGATTCTTTGTGTTCATGGCCCTGCGTACTTTTGCTATTATGTCTTCTGATATTAAGCCTGAAAGTTTTTGCAGATCATCCGCGCTTATCATTGAAGGGTCAATTGCGAATGCGGGAAGTGTATCTGAAATTACGAGTGCGTTGCCTTTGACATCCTGAATTATTCCGCGTGTCGAATTCAAATTTACACGTTTCCAGTACTGATGCTGAGACTGCTCAACAACTTTTGGATTCGGGTAGCAATGACGCGATATTAACGTTATGCCTATTGTGATGAATACGCCGACAAATATTATCCAGGGATTGCCTGCCCTGCGAAGATTTTTTGACTGTGATGACATGATTTGATTTTATTGTTGTGTGTATATGTTAATTGCCGAGAAGCCACGCTAAACCTGAACGCCAGCCCTTATTATTTTCTGATTCTTTCCTGCGTGATGCTGTGAGATCTCTTCCGCGCATACGTACGGGCATAGTTTCGGCCTTCACGACCTTCTGCATTCCGAGACTCTCTTTGCAGTATGAATAGATTCGAATCGGTGCAACTAATGCTGAAAGCTCCTGACGCAGTGTTACTTCTTCATCTGAATATCTCTGTATGGCCTGATTCACGGATTCAAGGTAATAGGCAAGGCGTGCGGCGTGAAATCTGAGAATGCCAAGACCAATGACGAGACCTATTACGACAGTTAAAGCAATAACGAATCGAATCCCGATTGTTATTTTGCTTTTATTCTTACGTTGGTTACGCACTTCCCCTTCGCCCCCATTGCGTTTAAAAATTTTTTTTATGCGTGAATGGATTATACAACATTACGCATAATCGTGCAAAAAATACTTAGTGAGCACTAAGACAAAATGCCCTTAACTTTGCACTTCTCGCCTTGTAATTTCTTGCAATTTCCTCTTCAGAAGGGACTAACGGGTGCTTCGTTATTATTTTCCCAAGTAAATCATTCTGCCATTCACGGAATTTTCGTTTTATTATTCTGTCTTCAAGTGAATGGTACGCCACAAATATTATTATCACATCATGAGCTGCAATTTTGGGAAATGAATCTAATAATCTCTCAAGCTCTCCTGTTTCGTCATTAATATATATTCTCAGTGCCTGAAAAATTCTTCTTGCCGGATGCGTTCCCATTTTCCGCTGTAAAGGCTGAGGCAAAGTTTCACGGATAAGTTTAACGAGGTCTGCAGTTGTGTTAATTTTCGTTCTGCTGTGCTTGATTGCATTTGCGATTCGTCTTGCGTGTCTTTCTTCGCCGTAATCGAAAAATATTTTTGCGAGTGTCTTCTCGTCAGTGCATTCAAGAATCTCTGAGGCGGTCATGTTCTCTTCAGATTGATTCATGCGCATATCGAGAGGTCCGTCATTGTTGAAAGAGAATCCGCGTTCGGGAAGTTCAAGCTGCATGTTGGAGACTCCTAAATCAAAAACGTATGCGTCAAAATTTCTGCACTCTTCAATCTCTGCGATGCTTCCGAAGTTTGAATGTATCGCTTTGAATCTTGAATCATCTTCGTACTTCTTCAGGCGTTCACGTGAGAATCTTATTGCGTCTTCATCACAGTCAATGCCGAGAACAAATGCGTCATCAAATTCATTCAGGATAGCTTCAGAGTAACCGCCTAATCCTAAAGTGCCGTCGAGAATTTTTTTATGCGATGAATGACTGCGTATTAATTCAAGTGTTTCGTTTAACATTACGGGTTCATGATGCATGATTATATTCACCTTTTTGTTGATATGATAACACTGCGATAAAATTATTATGTTCCAGAAAAATTTATACAGGGAGTGATTCATGTTATGTCCGAAAAGAGCATACCCGATTTCATTCAGAGCATACTTGAAGAGCATAAAGGTTTCATGAAAGTGAAAGACCTTCCTGCGGTTATGGATTTCGACACGAGGCGCAAACTTGGCTTCATGAAAAAGAATATGCCCGTGAAAAATATCATGAAGATTATTGAGCCGTTAATCGAAGACAGATTCATATTCAGTAAGAAGGGCAGCGTTCAGTATATTCTTGTTCCGTGCGACCCGTCTGAATTCGTGATTAATTCACTCTCACATGATAATCCTGTGAGTCCAAAAGTTATAGCAAAGACTCTTCCGTTCAGTAAGCAGGATTTTATTAACATGCTGAATGAGCTTGAAGAGTCCGGGAAGATTCGAATCATTCTGAATGAAAACTATGAACCCAGAATCATTTTGTCAGATATTCATGAAGGACATGAAGAGAGTGTGAGAAGCATTAAGACATCAGGAGAATATACGCGTGAGAAATTCAAGAAGGCATTTGATGAGCTTGAACGCGGGCAGACATTCGTAAATATTCCTGAGCTGAGAAAAAAATTAGCATGGCCGCATGATGTCTTTGATGACATGATTCGTAAATTGCGCGATGAAGGGATTATACAGCTGCAAAAAACAGAAGCGGGAAATTTTGCACTGGAAGATTTTTTCTATGATGAACATGGTGCAAGACGAGGAATGGTAAGATGGCATGAAAGATAACGAATCGATTCTTGAAAAGCTCCGCGCAAATAATCCGTTTGCCTCTACATATTCACCATTGCCATGGGACAATATGATACCTGATTTGCAGCAGCTTAACCGTAATGTCTCAGGAGAAATAGAGCAGCTCATCAGGAATAAACGCCGTGAACCTTCAGTGCCTCTTGCGGGATTAATTATCGGTGAGTTGGGCGCAGGGAAAACACACATGCTCGCAAGAATTTTACGCAAGCTCAGAGAGAATGAGAACCCCGCAATATTCGTTATTGTGAAGACATTCAGAGATCCTGAAAGCATAACTCAGCATTTATTATCTGAAATTTTCATTAGTCTCAGGCATATGCACAGCAAAGGACGTTCACAGTTTGATGTTCTCACAGAAGAAGTTATGAATGTCTATAATGAACGCAGACGCAATGACGAATTTGATGACATAAGCAGGATAGACAAGAGAATTTATCTTTCAAGAGATATGCCCAGACTGGACAAAAATTTTCTGAAAGCTCTTCTCTTGTATATTGACACGAAAGACGAATCAGTAAAATTTGATGTTCTTGAATGGCTTGAAAACGGACTCGATGATGAAGACTGCGCGAGGCTTGGACTTCCTGCCAAAGATATAGACTCAATGAGTGATGCAAAACGTGAGAATGTAGCCGAAAAGACATTAATATCTCTTGGTCTGATTCTTGGCTATGCGAAGATACCTATGATAGTGTGCTTCGATCAGATTGATATTCTGGCACAAGACAGAAAATTAATTGAGGCATTCGGGGCATTAACAAGTTTTTTAGCAAATGACATGACCGGCATACTACTTCTTTGCTTTATGAGACCGGACACATGGAATAATTTTTTTATGCCTGTCCTTGATGCTTCTGTTGTACGCCGTCTCGAAAGCAATAAAATGATAATGCAGGCATGTACTCCCCAGCAGACTTTGCAGCTTATTCATGACAGAGTATTTAATGCATTCAAAGAGAACCCAGAAGAAATATATCAATGGCTTATGGGACGAATGGAAAATACATTCATACAAGACATGCCTCCTTCAGAAATAATTGAACAGGTTAATCGTCTGATAACAAATGATGAAACAGGTGATGACGATATAACAATATATAAAGCTGTCAGTTCTGCCTATGATGAAGAATACAAAAATGTTCAGTCTGAATCAAATGAATGGCCACCAAACGCAGATAATCTTACATTGGCTCTTGATGTCTGGCTGAATTCCCACGATGAATTTGAATCAGTCAAAGGCAGCGGCAAATACATAAAACTTCAGGGAATATATAACGGCCGTAAATATGCGTTTGTGATTCTGACGGCAAAAGGGCATTCAACAGTAAGTGCAGGATTGCGTCATGGAATGGAATTCATAAAAGAATATCCAGACGGAAAATGCTTTTACATCACCGAAGATAAGACTCACAAACGGACATGGAAACAGGCAAACAAGAATCTCGCGAAGTTCAAAAATATGGGCGGCCATGTCATAATGCTGGACAAAGACACGCGCATAAACTGGTATGCACTCACAGCATTAATCAACAGGACAGACAACGGCGATGTGAATTTATATCTGCTCTCAGGCTCAAGGACTGCATCACGCGAAGACATAAAGAGTTTTGTATGCACATTAAATCTGATACCTGAAATATTCACTGAGAACTCAAAGAAGACTCAGCAGAAAGTAAATGCAGAACCTGAAAGCAGAATCATAATTGAACCTGATGTGTTAGGCGTGAATCTGAAAAGCATACTGAACAGTTCACCCATGAGAATGATAACGGTTGAGAAGGCAATAGAATTTTTATCGCGCAGAAGAATCGCAATCACGAGAAAAGAGCTTTTATTATTCC